>JALUXN010000001.1 GCA_027018975.1 Mariprofundaceae bacterium
GGGCGCTACTTCAAGCCGGATCAGTACAACAATCCGGCCAATCCGCTGGCGCACGAAGAGAGCACCGGCCCCGAGATCTGGCGCGACACCGATGGGCGTGTGACCCACTTTATCGCCTCCCTCGGCACCTCCGGCACCTTGGTGGGTACCGGCCGTTACCTGAAACGGATGAACAGCAAAGTGCAGATTATTGCCGCCGAACCGGACTCGCCGTTCCACGGTATCGAGGGGCTGAAACATATCGAATCGAGCATTGTCCCGGGCATTTATGACCCGAGCGTCTATGATCGCAAAATCGGCATCGATACCGACGCCGCCTACCGCTTCACCCAGCGATTGGCCGCCGAGGAGGGGATTCTCTCCGGCCAATCATGCGGCTGCGCACTGGCCTGTGCGATGCAGATCGCCGAAGAGTTGGCCGCGCGCGGTGAGCCGGGCGAGATTGTCGCCATCTTCCCCGACGGCGGCGAAAAATACCTCTCCACACCAGTCTTCGACAGCGATCGCGTCAGCTACGCCGAAGGGATTTAGCCGCCGCTTATTTCCCCTTGCGTTGTAGGGAGTTATTTCTAGTATCCGCCTCCCTTTTGCGCTGCTGGTCATCTTGGTTGATCGGCGCGGATGCCGATCTGGAGGTTGAGAATGAATAGCGATAGACGCACCTTTGTTGCCGGAAACTGGAAGATGAATGGCCTGCTGGATGAGGCGAAGGCTTTTATGGATGCCTTCGGTCGCAATCCTGCGGAAGATGTGGTTGAGGTGGGTTTGATGCCGCCGTTCACACTCCTGCATCCGATGTCCGAGCGACTGGCGGCGATGGGTATCTCACTGGGTGCGCAGAATGTCTATTACGAGGATAAGGGCGCATTCACCGGCTCGATCTGTCCGATGATGTTACGTGATTCCGGTTGTCACTATGTGATTCTCGGCCACTCCGAACGGCGCAGTATTATTGGTGAAAACAACGCGCAGATTCGTTCCAAGATGACCGCTTCGTGGCTGCACGGTTTGGAGCCGATTCTCTGCATTGGTGAAACTCTGGAGCAGCGTGAGCAGGGTATTACCAATACGATTCTCACCGAGCAGCTGGCCATTCTGAAGGGGGCGCCCAAGGATGTGCCGCTGACGGTGGCGTATGAGCCGGTGTGGGCGATTGGTACGGGCGTGACTGCCTCGACGGATCAGATCATTGAAACCCACGCGTTTGTTCATAGTGAGCTGCAGCGCCTTGGCCATGATGCCCGCGTGCTCTATGGCGGCAGTGTAAAACCAGAAAATGCGGAAGAGATTCTGGCCTGTGATGGTGTCGAAGGGGCACTGGTTGGCGGCGCCAGTTTGCAGGCGGATTCATTTATGGCCATTGTGAAAGCGGCGGCGAAGGTTGCGAGTTAACAGGCAGTAAACATTTGTATGGCGCGCTGCGTATTCAGTCTGCGGGGCGCTCTGTTGTGAAGGAGTTTTTATGACCACGATTTTGGTTATTGTACATGTATTGGTGGCGATTTCGCTGATAGCGGTGGTGTTGATTCAACGCGGGCAGGGCTCGGATATGGGCGCATCCTTCGGCGGTGGCGGCGCGCAGACGCTGTTTGGCAGCCGCGGCTCCGGCTCATTTCTGGGTAAATTGACCGGCGCGTTGGCGGCGACATTCATGTTGACCAGCTTGTCGCTGGCATTCTTTTCGCAGCAGCAGACTGGCTCCGTGGTGGATCGTGCGATCGCCAATCAGGCACCATTGAGTGCACCGGCCAGTGGTAAGCCGGCTGCTTTGAAAGATCAGCTGAAGACGGGGGCGCCGGCGAAGAGCAGCACGCCTGCCGAGTCGTTGCCGGCTGCCGAATAATTGCTCTAAAGCGACTCAGGTCGCATGCTGTGATGAGATGTGCTACCGGCGCAGCTCTGTCTCGATCAGCTGTCGCAGCGCATCGACGCCGGTTGATTTAAAACTCGATGTCGGCAGTGGCGCCAGCATGCCGCCCATCGCCTGCTGCATCTCCTGCAACCGTTTCATGCGCTGATTGCCCGATAGCTTATCCGCCTTGGTCGCCACCGGCTGCCAGCGCAATCCGGCGCTGTTGAGCCACTCAATGAGTTGCAGGTCGGATGGCTTCGGCCCATGGCGTATATCGAGCAGCATCAATACCAGTGCAATATCAGCTTGTTTCAGATAACCCTCGATCATAGAGATCCAGCGGTTCTGCTCCCGCTTCGGGGCGCGGGCATAGCCGTAGCCGGGTAGATCGACCACCAATAGCGCTTCATCGACATTGAAGAGATTGAGCAGCCGCGTGCAGCCGGGGTTTTTGGATGTTTTGACCAGATTTTTGCGCCCGAAGAGGCTGTTCATCAGTGACGACTTGCCGACATTGGAGTGACCCGCCACAGCAATTTGCGGCAGTGCTATGTGTGGAAACTCGCGCGGATTGGCAACCGATTGCACAAACGATGTGTTTGGCCAGTGAATGGTGAAGGGGGCGTTGTGGGTGGTCATGGCGGCAAACTGACCGCAGTTCACGGCTTCGGCAAGTTGCGGGGCGTGCGGGCGTGAAATTGTAGCGTGGGTTGGCCATCGATGATTGCGATGCGGCTCCAGCAGGCGTAGGGCATGGCGAAGCGGCGGGTGGCGGCGATAGTGGCGTCGAGTGATTGGGTGCCGCCGAGCAGTTGGGCGAGGATCATGCGCAGGGTACCGGAATGGGTGACCAGCAGCAGATGTTGATCATGCGCATCCGCGGTGATTTCTCGCCAGCATTCGGCGACACGTGCCTGCAGCGATTCGGGTGACTCCCCCTGCGGCGGACAGAGGCCGCTCGGATCGCGCCGCCATTGGGCAAGCTGCCCCGGCCACTGCTGTTCAATCTCACCGGCGCTCAGTCCTTCCCATTGGCCATAGTCGAGCTCGACCAGTCGTGGCTCGATACGGCACGGGATCTTGCGCTGCGCCGCCCACGCTCGACTCGATTCTGCACAGCGCGACAGCGGCGAGGTGATGATCTGGTCGATCTCTGTGTGGATCTGCGCCCAGACCTGATCCATCGCCAGCCGCCCGGCGGCTGTGAGCGGGTCATCGGTGCGGCCGCGATATTTGACACCGCCCTCCAGTTCGCCGTGGCGGAGCAGATCAATCACCACCCGCTGCATAGCGCTATCCCGCCAGTTTATCGTCGGCGACGTGGTATTTGGGGTCTTCCTGAATGTTGACCTCCACCAGATCACCGGCGGTCTCCAGCAGTTGGCGGCACTCCGGCGTCAAATGGCGGAGTTGGAGCTGCTTGCCTGCTTTGGTGTAGCGCTCAGCCAGTTTGTCGATCGCCTCAATCGCGGAGTGATCGGCGACGCGGGAGTGGACAAAATCGATGATCACGCGGTCAGGGTCATGCGGCACATCGAAGAGATCACTGAAGCGCTGCACAGAAGCGAAAAAGAGCGGTCCGTGTACGGTATAGATTTTGGCGCCATCGTCGTCGATATGTTCGATGGCGTGGATATGGCGCGCCTGTTTCCAGGCAAAGACCAGCGCGCTGGCGATCACGCCGACCACCACCGCCATGGCCAGATCAGTGGCAACTGTCACCACCGCCACCAGAATGCCGACAAAGGAGTCTTCGCGCGGGATCTTTTTCAGTAGATTGAAGCTGCCCCACTCGAAGGTGCCGATCACCACCATGAACATGATGCCGACTAGGGCTGCGACCGGAATCATCTCGATCAGCGGCGAGGCGAAGAGAATAAAGGAGAGCAGAAAGAGAGCCGCCGCAATGCCGGAGAGGTTGCGCAGGCCGCCGGAGGAGATGTTGATCATGCTCTGGCCAATCATGGCACAGCCGCCCATGCCGCTAAAAAAACCGGTCACCAGATTGGCGACCCCCTGACCGATGGAGACGCGATTGCCCTGGCCGCGCGTTTCGGTCATCTCATCAATCACGCTCATGGTCAGCAGGGATTCAATCAGCCCAACAGCGGCGAGGATGACGGCGTAGGGGAAGATGATTATAAGGGTGTCCAGATTCAGCGGTACGGCGGGGATATGGAAGGGGGGAAAGCCGCCGCCGATATTGGCGATGTCGCCGACAGTCTTGGTCTCCAGTCCGCCAAAGATGACCAGCGCCGAGACAGCCACAATGGCCACCAAGCCGGCCGGCAGGGCGCGCGTAAAGCGGGGCAGCAGCTGCATGATTGCCATCGTCAGCAGCACCAATCCGAGCATGGTGTAGAGCTGCGCGCCGCTGAGCCAGCTGCCATCGGGCAGATGAAACTGCTTCAACTGCGCCAGAAAGATGACGATCGCCAAGCCGTTCACAAAGCCGAGCAGCACAGGGTAGGGCACCATGCGGATAAACTTGCCCAATTTCAGCGCGCCGAAGGCGATCTGCAGCAGCCCCATCAGAATGACAGTGGCAAAGAGATACTCCACGCCGTGGTCGGCCACCAGCGAGACCATCACCACCGCCAGCGAACCTGTCGCACCTGAAATCATCCCCGGCCGGCCGCCGATCAATGAGGTGATCAGCCCGACCATAAAGGCGGCGTAGAGCCCCACCAGCGGATTGACGCCGGCCACAAAGGCGAAGGCGACCGCCTCCGGCACCAGTGCCAGTGCCACGGTCAGGCCGGAGAGGATGTCATCCTTCGCCTTGGCGGCATGATGGTAATATAGCTGAAACATAGGAACTCCATGACCGCGTCACGCGGGGCGCGGCACTCTAGGGTAGCCGCCCGGCGGCGCAAGTCAGTGGCGGTTGAGTGTTAAATAGAGACCGGCGGCCACCAGTGTGGCGGCGATAGCCATGGCCAGTAGTGAGCCGTCATGTTGCAGCAGCCAGCTCCACCAGCCGCCGCCACCGGCGAGCATGACCGCGCCGGTGATCACAGGGACGTTGGAGGTTTCGTGGTGCAGGTGCACTGTGCCGTCATCAATACGCGCCAGCACGCGATCGAGTTTTTCGGGCAGCTGCATCCAACTGCGCAGCTGTTGCTGCAGCTCCTCGCCGATCACCTCGGCCTTGCCGAG
>JALUXN010000002.1 GCA_027018975.1 Mariprofundaceae bacterium
TGGAGGAGCAGGCTGAGACGTTTGTGAAGACGGGGGCGGAGATTTATCGTAAGGCGTAAGGCGTAAGGCGTGAGGCGTGAGGCGTGAGGCGTGAGGCGTGAGGCGTGAGGCGTGACGTGAGGCGTGACGTGAGGCGCGCATATTGGAACTGTTTAGGTCAGCCAACGCTTGAGTAACAAACGGGGAGCGAAATCGCTCCCCGTTCTATGTGAAATTCACCGGATTCCGTAACCGGGTGGGAATATTATAATGGTCAATTTCACAACCTTTACCGGCTCAATCAGCCCAGCACCTGCTCGCCGTGTGAGGTGATATCGAGGCCTTCGCGCTCGGCTTCTTCATCCACACGCAGACCAACCACCATATCGATCACCTTGAGGATCACGAAGGTTGCCGCTGCGCAGTAGGCGATGGTGAAAACGATCGCCTTGATCTGTACGAAGACCTGGCTCGCCATCGATACGCCATCCGCCAAACCGGCACCGCCGAAGGTGGAGGAGGCGAAAACGCCGGTTAGCACTGCACCGACCATGCCGCCGACACCATGTACGCCGAAGGCATCGAGCGAATCATCATAACCGAACGCTTTCTTCATGAAGGCGACAGAGCAGAAGCAGATTGCACCCGCTGCCGCGCCGATAGCCAATGCACCGATCGGGCCGACAAAGCCGGAAGCAGGCGTAATCGCAACCAGTCCAGCCACGGCGCCGGAGCAGGCGCCCAGCAGGCTCGCCTTACCGAAGACCATCTTTTCGGCCACTGACCATGCCAACACAGCCATTGCGGTGGCGACTTGGGTGACCAGCAGCGCCATGCCGGCGGTGCCATCGGCTGCGAGCTCGGAACCGGCATTGAAGCCGAACCAGCCGACCCACAACAGCGCCGCACCGATCATGGTCAACACCAAGTTATGCGGCATCATCGGTTCTTTCGGATAGCCAATGCGCTTACCGAGCACCAGCGCACAGACGAGACCGGCAACACCGGCATTGATGTGCACCACCGTACCACCGGCGAAATCGAGCACGCCATCATCGGCGAAGAGACCGCCGCCCCAGACCCAGTGGCAGATCGGTGCATAGACTGCCAGCACCCAGATACCGGTGAAAAGCATGACCGCGGAGAACTTCATCCGCTCGGCAAAGGCGCCAATAATGAGCACCGGTGTAATCACCGCGAAGGTCATCTGGAAGGTGGCAAAGACAGTCTCCGGAATGGTGCCGGAGAGGGTGTCGTAACCCACGCCCGAGAAGAACGCCTTGCCGAGACCACCGATGAAGGCGTTGCCCTCACCAAATGCCAGCGAATAGCCGGCCACAACCCAGAGCACGCTCATCAGCGAAGCGATGGCGATGGTCTGCATGCAGATCGAGAGCACATTCTTTTTGCGCACCATGCCGCCGTAAAAGAGCGCCAGACCGGGCAGGGTCATCAGCAGCACCAGCGCGGTGGCGGTGATCATCCAAGCGGTGTCGCCGGAATCGAGCTTCGGCGCCTCTTCAGCGAATGCCATCGCCGGCATCAAGAGCGCGCCGGAGAGTAGTGTTGCGGTTTTTGCAATCATCTTTTTCATGTTTTCTCCCCCTCTTACAATGCATCCGTATCGGTCTCGCCGGTACGGATGCGGACAACTTTTTCCACATCGGTGACAAAAATCTTGCCGTCACCCACCTTGCCGGAACGTGCCGACTCGACGATGGCCTCGACCACCTGATCGACTTGGTCTGCATTGACCACGACGGTGATCTCGGTTTTCGGCACAAAATCCACGTTGTATTCCGCGCCGCGATACAACTCGGTGTGCCCCTTCTGGCGGCCGTGACCGCGTACTTCGGTGACCGTCAAACCGGAAACACCGGCCTCGATCAGTTTGTCTTTCACATCATCGAGCTTAAACGGCTTGATGATGGCTCGAATCATTTTCATAGTGCTCTCTCCTAGTGAAGTTTTTGATTGCTGTTCATGGATGCATCGGGAACCGGGGGATGGTGGCCGCCATCCCCCAACTCTTTTCTACTCAATAGGCGAAGTTCACGCCGGCGACGAACTGATTGTTGCTTTTCTGATGGTTTTTCCACGTAGGAATGGACACCATCAGGGAAGGCGTTATGGTCACTTGCTTCGTCAGTGCAACATCCTTGCTGATGGAGAGGTCGATATGGCCGAGCCCCTTTTTGGTGGTGGGGTACACATTGGTGCTGGTTGTTGTGCTCTTTTTGCCGAAGTAAAAGCCGAAATCTGCACCTAAATCAAACCCGGAAACATTTTGTGACAGAGCAACATCCAGATAGGAACCTTTTTTCCAGCCGCCGCGATTGGAGTTGGTGGCATAATAGTAGGTCGCAGAGAGCGGGCCATAACCAGCGCCGACATAGACTTCGCCAGTGTTGCCCGATGCGTTGTTAAGGTAGGAGTAGTAGATATAGCCGAGGCTATAGCTGAAGTCGTTGATCTCACCGGAATAATCTACAGTCCAGTCAAACTCGGTGACAGAGCCGCCGGCATTGTTCGTCAGGCCTCCATTGGCAAACCAAACATTGGCCGACAGGCCGTTGCCGGCATCGATGCCGAAGTCACCCTGCACTGATTTTTTGCCGCTATTCTGCTGTATACCACGCCAGACATATTGGCTGTACGCGCCAATATCTGCGCTAATCGCCATGTCATCCGCCTGTGCCGTGATCGCACCGCTGCTCATGCTCAGTGCTCCTGCCGTCATCATTCCCAGTAATGATTTTTTCAACATATATTTCTCCTTGTGTAAGATACCTCATTGCGAAGGCTTGCCAATATACAGCACCGTGCATGCCAATCATGCCAATTTCATAAAGTCATTTATTTACAAAGTGATACATTGAACAGTAATTTGCGCATTCAAGTAAAATGCATAATTTTTATGCATCGAGTGATTATCATATGTGCATAGCTGTTGTTGTGCCGATCTTTACATTGGTTTGATCCACAGAGTACGCAGAGTTTCGCAGAGTAAACCAGGAGCACGTTCAGTGACTACCACTCTGTGTAACTCTGTGCCCTCTGTGGTGAAAGCTTCTCTTCCATTGCCACATCCACACCTGTCATTCGCCTCCCACCCGCCGTCACCTCGCGCAGGCGGGCATCCACTTGGCTCTGAACATTTTTGCATACGCGAACCACGCTAAAGGCCATTCCTCACTCTCTGCGCGAGACTTGTATCTCGACTGCGCCCCATTAAGGTGTCCGCCATACCATGGAGATCAGCGACTCCCACCCCATCCACGGAGGGTACATATGCCACATCAGGATAAAGTCTTAATCGAAGGGCTGGAGGTTCGCACCGTCATCGGTATCTATGACTGGGAGCGGGAGATTCGCCAGACGGTGCGGCTGGATCTGGAGATGGCTTGGGATATTCGCCAGGCGGCGGCGACCGACAGCATTGCGGATACGCTCGACTACAAGGCGGTCTCCAAGCGGCTGATTGCGTTTGTCGAGCAGTCGAGTTTCGGGCTGATCGAGTCGCTGGCGGAGGCGTGCGCGGCGATTGTGTTGGAGGAGTTCCATGTGCCGTGGCTGCGGCTGAAGATGTCCAAGCCGGGGGCGGTGCGCGGCAGCGAGAATGTGGCGGTATTGATTGAGCGTGGCAGCCGTTGACTAACGCGCTGATTGGCATGGGCTCCAATATCGATCCGGCGGCGCATCTGCGGCAGGCGGCGGAGGCGTTGCGAGCGCAGTTCGGTGTAGTGCGTTTTTCCAATGTCTATCGCTCGGCGGCGGTCGGCATGGATGGCGACGATTTTTACAACGCCTGCTGCCTAATTGAGACAGAGATGACGCAGTCTGCGCTGCGCGATTGGCTGAAGGGGCAGGAGGATCGGCAGGGGCGTGATCGCTCGGCCGGTTCGTGGAAGCCGCGCACCATCGATCTCGATATACTCATCTATGGCGATGCGGTGGTCGATGACGAGCTCTACCGCTACGCACACGCCTTTGTGCCGGCGGCGGAGCTGTTGCCTGAATTGGCAGCCCGTGATCAGAGATCGGATCAATCTTTAACCTTAATCGACTTGCGCTTGTAAAAGCCTTCGCCCTACCTACTATTCACCAACCTTTGCGGGAACGATTCAGCTCATCCCACGGTTTGCCCGCTAGCTGCGTTGAACATGCTCATGTGCAACAGCACACTGCGCGTGTTCGCCTTGCTATCGAACAAACCGTGGGTGATCTGAACAGTTCCTGCGTGTAGCTGAATAGGGTGATTGCATGAAAAGATGGTCATTCCCGAGGGTTAAATCGGGAATCCACGTCGCAATGGATCCCCGATAGAATCATTCGGGGATGACGTGATCGTTTTTTAGGGATACGAAGGATTCCATGCGATTACCTTTTGCAGGTTTGACGCCCGGAGATGTCTAATATGCGAATCGCAGTTCCAGCTGAAACAGACGCGCACGAAACCCGTGTCGCCGCCACGCCGGAGACGGTGGGTAAATTGATCGCCGCCGGTTGTACAGTGGTGGTCGAACAGGGGGCGGGTTGTGCGGCGCACTATGTGGATGCGGCCTACGCCGAAAAGGGCGCGACGCTGGCCGAGGGCTTTGCCGCGACCTGTAGCGATGCCGATATTATTTTGAAGGTGCGGCCGCTCAACGCGCAGGAGCTGGCCTCCGTGAAGGCAGGCACCAGCGTGATCGGGCTGGCTGCGCCGTTTCACAATCCCCATCTCAAAGCTTACGCCGATGCCAAGCTGAACTACTTCTGCATGGAGATGGTGCCGCGCATTTCGCGCGCGCAGAGCATGGACGTACTCTCCAGCCAGGCCAATATCGCCGGTTACAAATCGGTGCTGCTGGCGCTGGAGCATTATCAACGCTTCTTCCCGATGCTGATGACCGCCGCCGGCACCGTGCAGCCGGCCAATGTGCTGATTATGGGGGCAGGCGTGGCCGGTCTGCAGGCGATCGCTACGGCGCGGCGGCTGGGTGCGAAGGTGGCGGTG
>JALUXN010000003.1 GCA_027018975.1 Mariprofundaceae bacterium
CGACAACAACCTTGCCGAACAATCAATCAAGCCCTTCGTCATCGGCCGCAAGAACTGGCTCTTCTGCAACAGCGCCAGCGGGGCGGAGGCCAGCGCAGTCATCTACTCACTCCTGCAATCCGCCAAGGTCAACAAACTACCACTGAACCAATGGCTGACCCATGTCCTAGAACAGCTCCCCCGCTGCACCACCGATGAGCAGCGGAAAATGCTGCTACCCCACAACTTTGACGTGGAAATGCTCAAAGAAAGTTAGCCATCGGCGTACCCCTGTTGGTTTGACGCTTACGTGCATTCAATACATTCATGATGTCGATTTTCATATGTCGCCAACTCTCCATCGTAGATGTGCAAAATTAAAGAGCCATCGACATGACTCAATCACGCCTAGCTGCCCTCTGCCACCGCGAAGGCCATCGCTACGCCGCCGTCGTCGGTGAGTGAGAGGTGCACTTGCGCCACACCCAATGATGCGGCTGTTGCTTGTGTCGAGCCGTGCAGGATGATCTCCGGTTTGCCGGAGGGTTGGTGGATTGTTTCGATCTGGTGCATGGCGACGCCCTGGCGGAAGCCGGTGCCGAGGGCTTTGGCGACAGCCTCTTTGGCGGCGAAGAGCATGGCCAGTCGTCGTGCCGGATTGCCCTTGGCGTGCGCCTGCTCGAGCTCGCGTGGGGTATAGACGCGCGCCTCGAAGCGGCTGCCGAAGCGCGCCAGCGATGACTCGATGCGGGCGATCACTACGCGGTCGATGCCGATGCCGACAATCAACGCCGCATCACCGCTTTGAAGTCGCGCACCGACTGCGCCAGACCTTTGAAAATCGCATCGGCGACGATGGCATGGCCGATATTCAGCTCAACGATCTCGGGAATCGCGCAGATCGCCGGCGTGTTGGCGATGGTTAGCCCGTGGCCAGCGTGCACCATCAACCCCAGCTCACCCGCCAATTGCGCCCCGCGCCGCAGCATCCCCAGTTCCGCTGCCTGTTCTGCGCCAGTCATGTTCGCATAGTGCCCCGTATGCAACTCGATCACCGGCGCGCCGATGGCGTGACTGGCGCGAATCTGCGTCTCGATCGGATCGATAAACATCGATACCCGCACCCCCGACGCCGTCAACCGCGCCACCACATCGGCCAATCGCGTTTGATGCGCGACCACATCCAGTCCGCCCTCGGTGGTCAACTCCTCGCGCTTCTCCGGCACCAGACAGCAGGCCGCAGGCTTCAACCGTTCGCAGATGGCCACCATCTCATCGGTCGCCCCCATCTCCATATTGAGATGTAGCCCCTCGATCGCCGCCAGCCGCTCAATGTCGTGATCCTGAATATGGCGTCGATCCTCGCGCAGATGCGCCGTAATACTCCCCGCACCCGCTGCCAGACAGATCGCCACCGCCGCCACCGGGTCGGGATAATCGGTCCCCCGCGCCTGCCGGATGGTGGCAATGTGGTCGATATTTACACCTAAGTTGATCATCTGTTGTTCTCTCCCTTTTAAGTGACGAAGTGCTGTGTCTGTATCGTCCAATTGTAAATGTAGCGGTTGATTTATTGAGAAACCTCTTCGATCTCATAGCCTAGTTTTTTCGACTGATTCAGAAACTTGTCGATATTTCCTTTGCCCCATTGATTGGAAATGGCATATCGACTGCCATCCGGAAATGAGAGGATCTCTCCGTCGCCCAGAAAATGTCTCTGTATTCCCTGCCTATGATAGATCGCTTTTGCCTCTTCTTCAGGGACAAACAAGCCACCACTTCTGATCTCTTGAGGAAAGGCTTGTAACAGTTCGGCAAGGTTGTCGGGGCTATGTCTGGCGACCCATGCCTGAATGACAGCCAAGACCAGTTTTCTCTTGTTGAATGTATCCCCGTTGAATAGGTAGCGGGTGTAGTCTCTGGAGGATTTCCTTGCTTCTCTGCGTTCTTCTGATTGCTGTTTTATCCTGACCTGATATTTCTCGGCTTCCGGCAGCGGAATGATCTGCTGAACATCCACAAGTATTTTATTTTGGTACTTGTAGGGGATCATGCGAACACATCGAATATCCAAATTCCTTTCATTGAGCCACATAACAGAGGTTGTAAGCTCTTTTGAAAAGTTTGATGACACTAATATGATGCGTACATCGAGGCCGAAATTTTCTTCTTGTGGCTCTTCCCAATCTAAAAATTCGATCAGATTGTTTTCGGCATGGTCTTCGCTGCCAATGGATACAAGGTGTTTCTGATATATCTCCACTGCACGACTAAAAGTGAGTGTCGAAACCATTGCGGCATATCGTAATGCTTGCAGTTCCATGTGTTCACCCGTTTCATTGCGCTTGAGTTCGATGATCACAAGATTGGCCTCTTTGTCTATAGCGAGCAGATCAATTCGGCGTTGGGAGCCTGACCATTCTGAAAACTCTTCGGATATGACGAGACAATTTGGCGCGATAACTTCAATGTTCTGCTTTATTGCAGCCTGCAAATGTTGGCGCTCCAGTATCCCTTCCGAGTTGAATGTTGTGATTTCAACCTTCTGGAGAGCGTTGTCGCTAAAGCTGTAAATGGCCATCTTTCAATTCCTTATCTCAAATCTTCCGCACATCATGTGATTATCTATTGTCCACCACATATGACTGTGCGCTGTCAAAGCTAGGTTTGGGCTTGTTCTTTCTTTGGCGGCAAAGAAAGAACCAAAGAAAGCCGCCTCCGTTATCTCTGCCCTTCGGGTTCCCTCTGCGTTCAAATTTCAACGGTCGCGGCCTTGCCGCTTGTTTCCGCTGAAATTTGAACGCAGAGGCAGATCTAAAAGGAGGGTTTGATGAGTTTAAGTTCGATAGTTCGATTGGTGAACACATTCCAAATCTGCTGTGGATTCGGTTTCCGCCAGTATGCGTGATTTCATTCGTTCGCAGCACCGAATATTCAGTCATTTTGTTCAGCAATCAGCCGCTGTTTCAGCTGATCAAACACCTCTGTTTGCGCTGTGAGACGACCATGCTGAATATCGTTTTCGCCTTGCATCATTAAACGCAACAGCGCGAGAGTTTTTTGATGCGCTGGATTCTCTTGCAAGTTTTTGATCTGCTGGCTTGCAGCCGATTTGAATTCGGCCAGACTGATAATCGATGCAGGCATGGTCGGCTCCTTATTCGGGCACATTAGCGCCAGCAGGATCAGATGCAAAGCATGCGGTTGCATTTATGAGGTAGTCGCAACACCCGTAGATTCCCGAGGATTTTATCGGGAATCTACTACTCTCCATGGTGCTCTGTCGTTCCTTGCCATAGACGACGGATTGGCAGCGCGATCAATGAATCGTCAAACGGCAATGGAGTTGTTCCGTCATAAAACAGTACGCCGGAACACCACGCATCGCCACACACTGAACGGAGCCGTTTGAGTCCCTTGAAATCGGAGGCGTTCACGGTAGCAGCAGCCTTGACCTCGATGCCGACGATACCGCCACCACTGCGCTCCAGCACAATATCCACCTCATACTGATCTTTGTCTCTATAGTGGTAAAAACGCACATCTCCATCGTACCAACCGGCCTGTCTGCGCAGTTCGTTATAGATGAAACCCTCCAGTAGATGGCCAAACATCGCTCTATCGCGCTGAAGTTGTTCGGTAGTCACACCCAATAGAGCGGTCGCCAAACCGGTGTCGGAGATATGCACTTTGGGGGTTTTTATCAGCCGCTTTCCCCGGTTGTGGTGCCATGCAGGCAACAGTTCCAACAGAAACATCTGCTCCAGCAGAGCAAAGTAGGATGCTACAGTCTGGCGACTGAGTTGAAACGGTGCTGCGATTTTACTCATATTGAGCAGATGGGCGCTTTGTGCCGCCGTCAGTTCGAGAAGTTTCGGCAGTACATCCAGATTGCTGATGCGCGCAAGATCGCGAATATCGCGTTGAATTAACGTGTTGATATAATTTGTGTACCAGCGTCGTTTTCGCTGCGCTGTCGGCCGATGCAATGGCTCCGGGTATCCACCTTCAACAACCTGAGTCATCAGATGATCACCAAGTTTTGGTTGTATGTCAATGCGGTGATGGTTGTCAAACAGCGACTGAATCAAACCCGCACCGCTGCACTCGATTTCGCAGCGGGACAGTGGACGCAGTTGCACCACCTCGATGCGTCCAGCCAGTGAGTCAGACAGTTTTGGCAACAGGAGTACATTGGCGGAGCCGGTCAGTAAAAAACGCCCCGGGCTTCTATTTTGATCTACAGACTGTTTGATTGCACTGAATAGCTCCGGCACATGTTGCACTTCATCCAGAATGACTTTGCCGTTCAGTCTATCAATGAATCCGATCGGATCGGCTTCGACAGCAGCAACAAGGTTGGCATCATCAAAGGAGAAGTAAGTGTAGCCACGTTGCGCACCTATCTTTTGTGCCAAGGTGGTTTTTCCACACTGTCGCGGACCGTGCAACAGCACCACCGGCGTGTCATCCAGAGTCTCTTCGAGGCGGGCTTGAATCAATCGTGGGTAGTTCTTCACATGCATATCGGCTGATAGTCAAAACAAATATCGTCCAATTGTAAAGTTTCTTGTCGTCCAATTGTAAGTTTTGGTGTCGTCTGATTGTAAAGTTTTTTGTCGTCCAATAGTAAATGTTCCGGCGAAATCAGCCGCTATCGTGAACCCTGGATTCAACTTGTAAGTGCAATTTAATGAAAGTTGTTTGAGTTGGTAAGCTGCGGTAGCAGTTTTGCCCTTATCAAACACGACTCATCAAAGGAGCACAAACATGAGCTACACACAGCTTACCGAGGAGCATCGTATAGAAATCTATGCGATGCTGAAAGCAGGACTGAAACAATGCCAAATAGCAGCCCAGATTGGCTGTCACCCGAGCACGATTTGTAATGAGCTGAAACGCAATACTGGTCAGCGTGGTTACCGTCCTAAACAGG
>JALUXN010000004.1 GCA_027018975.1 Mariprofundaceae bacterium
CGCCAGCGCCGATTTGCAGAAGTGGGGGTTGCGCGAAATGTAATGTGCTGCGCTGGCATAGCGGTTGGTGAAGTTGCAGCGGCCACCGCCGGAGATGAGAATCTTTTTGCCCGCCTTGTCGGCGTGATCGAGGATGCGCACTGAGCAGCCGCGTTTGGCCGCCGTGCCGGCGCACATCAGCCCCGCCGCACCCGCGCCAATCACAATCAGGTCGCTGTGGTTGACCTGTCCGCGTCCTTCAGCCATTGCTGCGGTTGCGTAGGGATGTGAGTAGGAGAGGGGCGATCAGGCTCCGGGCTTGATGCGGGCGAGAATGTTATGCCCCTGCCGCTGATGCAAAATCACCGCCAACACATGGGCGCCGAGCAACCCTTCCAGACCGCCCACCACCACTTCATGGGTCGATGCCACCAGTTCAATGAACTCCGTCTGCGGTGCGGTGGTGCTCCAGCCGAAGTAGAGAATCGTGCCGGTCACACCCATGATCAGCGCCGAGAGAATCATCAGCCCATGCACCGTGCGTGCCAGTGTCTCACCCTCTTCCGGTGGTGCCAGTCTGCCCTGTTTCCAGCCAGCCATCTGAGCGCTGATCTCATCAAACAGTTGTTTGCGTCCACGCGCCGAGGCCCACGGCAGCAGTTCGCCCCAGCTTGCCCCCGGCAGCGATGAAAAGGCGAGCAGTACACGGATCAGAATCAACCCAGCCAACACCAGCCCCAGCACCTCGTGTACCTCAAAGCCCAGTGTCTCCTCCACCGGTGCACCCGCAACACCATGATGATGCCCTTCGTGGGCAAAGGCGGATGGAATCAACATGCTGACATGCGCAGGGTGCTCATCCTCCACCTCCGGCACATCCATCAGCTCGCCGACCGCCAACTGCACCAGCATGCAGAGCGCCAGCAAACTGTGCAGTATCCGAATCGGCTTCGCGTAACCTTGATCGTTCATATCCTCTCTCCATGCCATGCGATGATCTGCCGCGAATCATGCGGGATAAAATTCCGCCTGTCATCCGCAGTGACCACGCTGCGCATAGCCGTGATCATTCATCGCTTGTGTATGGGCTCGTTTGCGTTAATCTGCTCGGATCATGGCGGCCTCTTTGTCACTTGTGCATGAGGGCAGTGGTTGCTGGTGGATGGCGGGGAGACGTAAGGCATGGCTCCAGTGGAATTATCTGCGCATTACAATAGCGGGCTGGTGGCGCTGTCGGTGGCGATCGCTATGGTCTCTTCGTTTGTGGCGCTGACAGCGGTGCCGCGTCTCCATGATGATGTGGCGGGTTCTCGTCATGCCAGCCTCTGGACGCTGCTGTTCGGCATCAGTCTGGGGGCGGGGATCTGGAGTATGCACTTTATCGGCATGATGGCCTTCAGTCTGCCGGTTCCAGTGCGTTATGATGTGTGGCAGACCATGCTGTCGCTGCTTGTCGGCATCGCATTCGTGACATTCGCTGCACTGCCGTTGCGCCGGGGTGGCGAGTTGCGCGGTGTGCGTCTGGCTGGTGTGGCAACATTGACCGGGCTGGGTATCGCGGCCATGCACTACTCCGGCATGGCGGCCATGCGGATGAATGCATCTGTCTCGTATGATACGGTCATGGTGGCGGTGTCGATGTTGATTGCCATCGTGGCTTCCGGCGCGGCATTGTGGATTGCCGATCGTCTGAAACATCTCCGAGTCTTTGATGAACTGGCGGCGAAGCTCTCTGCGGCTGTGGTGATGGGGCTGGCTATCGCCGCTATGCATTATAGCGGCATGGCAGCGGCGCACTTCTACGCGCAGCCGGGTTTAACAGGCTCGGTGACAGGTCTGGATACGCATCTGCTGAGTGTGGCGTTGACGATCATCGCCACGTTGGTGCAGGGCGGTGTGCTGGTGTTGGCAGCGCTGGATGAGAGCAATGCAGCCATCGCCAACGAGCTGGAACTGCAGACACGTCTATCGGCGGTGATGGAGGCGATACCCGATGCGGTGTTTTCGATCGACAAGTTCGGCATGATCAGACACGCCAACACAGCTGCTGCAACGCTGTTCGGTTACTCGCGGCAGGAGTTATTACAGATGAGCGTCCATGCGCTGACGCCAGAAGATGTGCGCGCTGACCACCATCAATGGTTTGATGATGAGGTTGCCGGCAGGCGTCACGATATTATCGGTTACATTCGGGAGGTTCGGGGACGGCGCAAAGACGGTACGCTGTTCCCCTGCGAATTGTCCGCAAGCACCTTTATGGAAGGTGTCGAGCGGCGTTTAAGTGTTGTTGTGCGTGATATCAGTGCGCGTAAACAGGCGGTGGTGGAGATCGAGCGTTTGCGCATTGCCGTGGAGCAGACACCGGAAGGCATCTTTATCACCGACAACGACGGCCGCATCGTGTATGCCAATTCAGCCGCAGCAGAGATGGTCGGCATGGAAGAGGATCAGCTGATAGGCGAATATGCGGCCAGCATCCGCGGTGGCGATAAGGGTGATACGACTTATCGGGCGATTATGGCCAGCCTGCAACAGGGCAGGCCGTGGCATGGCGACATTGCATTCACCTTGCCGAATGGCGGGCAGCGTTTGGTCGAGCGCAGGATTGCCCCCGTGTTTGAGGATGGCGAGGTGCGCTACCACGTCTGTGTGGATACGGATGTGACCGAACAGCGGCAGGCGCAGGAGAAGATGGAGCATACGCAGCGTTTGGAATCGCTCGGCGTGCTGGCCGGGGGAATTGCGCACGATTTTAACAACATTCTGACAGCTATCATGGGCAATGCCGCACTGGGGCGCAGAAAGGTTCACGACGCGGATGCGGTTGAGGAGCGACTGCTGCGCATTGAGCAGTCCAGCCAGCAGGCGGCAGAGCTGTGTAAGCAGATGCTCGCCTATTCGGGTAAAGGGAAGTTTGTCATTCGGGCGATCAATCTGTCGGATATGGTGGAAGAGATTACCAAGCTGATGGAGGTCTCCATTGGTAAGAATGTGGTGCTCCGGTTCCACTTGGACGCCGACCTGCCGGCGGTGGAAGTCGATGTAGCGCAGCTGAAACAGGTGGTGATGAATCTGGTCATCAACGCTTCCGATGCGATTGGTGAACGTAGCGGTGTTATTTCGCTCTCCACCGGCACGATGCAGGCGGATGCGCACTATCTGAATGGCGCATACGTTGCGGATGATATCGAGCCGGGACCATTCGTGTTTTTGGAGGTGGCCGATAACGGCTGTGGTATGGATGAGCAGACACAGCAGAAGATGTTTGACCCCTTTTTTACCACCAAGTTTACTGGCAGGGGGCTGGGGATGAGTGCGGTGCTCGGCATCGTGCGTGGTCACCATGGCGCCATCAAGGTCTATTCGGAGCCGGGAGAGGGGACAACCTTTAAGGTGTTGTTGCCTGCATCCGATGCGCCGGTGGGCGATGCCATGGATCGTGAGGGTGATCGTCACTGGCGCGGCGAGGGCGTGGTGCTGGTGGTGGATGATGAGGCGACGATTCGTGAGACTGCCTCTTTGATGCTGGCGGATATGGGCTTCGACACGCTGACGGCCGAGGATGGCGCTATGGCCGTGGATGTGTATCGTGAGCATCAGTGTGAGATTGTCGCGGTACTGCTGGATATGACCATGCCGAAGCTGGATGGCAAGGGGTGTTTCCGTGAATTGCGGCGTATCAATCCGGATGTACGGGTGATTCTCACCAGCGGTTACAACGAGCAGGATGCGACCAATCGTTTTGCTGGTCAGGGGTTGGCCGGCTTCATTCAGAAGCCATACATGCCGGAGGCGTTGCGCGAGCAGATGATGGCGGCACTGAGCGGAGATGGCGGGAGGTGAAGTATGGATTTTGATGATGCAATTCCAGTGGCGGAACATATCTACTGGGTGGGTTTTGCGGATGAGCGGGCGCATCTGCACTGTAATCCCTACCTGCTGGTCGATAAGCGTGGCGCTGAGGTCGAGGCGGTGCTGTTCGACCCCGGCTCGCTGACCGATTTTCCCAAAGTGATGCGCAAGGTGCTTGAGGTGATTGATCCGGCTGCGATCTCGCTGATTGTCGCGCAGCATCAGGATCCGGATGTCTGCAGCAATATCCCGGTTGTCGAGGATCTGATCGGGCGGAAGGATCTACAGGTGGCGGCGCACACCAATTCGATTCGTTTGATTCGCCATTACGGCATCCAGTCCACCTTTTATCCGGTCGAACAGCGCGATTTCTGCTACACGCTGAAGAGTGGCCGGCGACTGGAGTTCATGTTCACCCCCTATCTGCACTCGCCCGGCGCGATTGTGACCTTCGACGTGGATAGCGGCAGTCTGTTTACCAGTGATATTTTCGGCGCAGTCTCTGAACAGTGGGATTTGAAAGCGACCGATGAGAGTTTTTTGTCGCGCATGGATAGTTTTCATCAGGCCTATATGCCGTCGAATCGAGTATTGGCGCATGCTTTGGTGCAGATGCGCCGCCGCTGGCAAATCAAGCGCATTTTGCCGCAGCATGGTTCGGTGATCGAAGGCGATCTGGTCGAGCGTGCTTTTGCCCATCTGATGGCGTTGCCGTGTGGCATCGATCTGGATGAGTTGCCGGCATGAAGCTGCGGACTCCCGGTTTTGATTCGAAGCGGGCGGCGGCGATTAGCCGGGCGCTGGTGGAGAACTCACTGCGTATGCGCAGCATGGCTTTTTTATCGCAGATCAAAATGACGGTCTTGCTCGACACCCTGTATGAGCACGATGAGCCAATCGATTACATGCGCCAAATGCGGGACTCTGTGGTGGCCGGGCAGGAGGATTGGCTGTCGCTACCGGTCAAGATATCGGAGGAGGCGAAAGAGCTGCAGCAGATGACACTCACCATGGAGCGACGCAGGGAGGAGTTGCGTCACTTTCTTGCTGATCAGATGCGGAGCCTGCATC
>JALUXN010000005.1 GCA_027018975.1 Mariprofundaceae bacterium
GCACGCGGGGATGAACAATAATGGAGCACGCGGGATGACTATTCTTTTATGTCATATATCGACTCAAGAGCTACCATGCAATGACCCTATCCGATGCCGCGCCACCTGTGTGACAAATGTGTGACATCGCGCATCAACCATGCATTTGGTCTGAAAATTGCTAGAACTGCTGGAACTGCAAATATGCACCATCACAACCATGAGGGAGTATCAATATGGCAAAAATCTTAATTGTGGACGATATGGCAAGTATGCGAAAAATGGTGGCTTTCACGCTTGAAAGCGCCGGCCATGAGGTAGTCCAGGCCGAGGATGGCGACGTCGCGCTTAATATCGCCAAAGAGCAGGCGGGCTTCGCGCTGGTGATCACCGATGTCAATATGCCGAACATGGATGGCATTACTTTGACACGCGAACTGCGCGGCTTGCCGGCCATGAAGTTCACTCCGATCCTGCTGCTCACCACCGAGGCGGGCAAAGATAAAAAAATGGAGGGGAAAGCAGCCGGCGCCACCGGCTGGCTGGTCAAACCGTTTGATCCCGACAAGCTGTTGATGACCATCAAAAAAGTGCTCAGGTAATCCCCCGTGAGCATCGATCTCGACCAATTCAAGCAGATATTCTTTGAAGAGAGCCTTGAAGGACTGGACACCATGGAGTCCGGCCTGCTCAGCATGACCGATGGCGGCACCGATCTGGAGACCGTCAACGACATCTTCCGCGCCGCCCACTCCATCAAAGGCGGCAGCGCCACCTTCGGTTTCTCTGCACTGGCCTCCTTCACCCACATTATGGAGGGGCTGCTCGATGAGATGCGCAACGGCAAGCGCGAAGCTGATCAGGATGTGATCAATATCCTGCTCGCCTCGGTCGATGAGATGCGCGAGCTGATGGGCGCCTATCAGAATAACGAAGAGCCTGATGTCGAAAAGATGGAGGATCTGCAGAGTCAGCTGGAGAAAGTATGCGGCATGGAGCCATCTGCCAAGCCGGCCGCGGAGAAAGCGGACGCAGACGGCGATGTAGGCGATGACACCCGCCGCCAGGGGTGGGAGATCAGCTTCACACCGCATGACGACCTGCTCACCACCGGCAACGATCCGGCACTGTTGATCGGCGAGCTGGGTGAACTGGGCGAATTGAGCATGGAGATGAGTGACGAGGCACTGCCCAGCTTCGACAACATGAATCCCGAACAGTGCTACATCAGCTGGCAATTCAAGCTGATGAATCCGGAGACCGAAGAGGATGCCATTCGCGAAATCTTCGAGTGGGTTGAAGATGAGTGTGATCTGGAGCTCAAAGGGATCTTCCCCGAACGTAAACGCTCCGACCGCCGTGCTGGCGATCGCCGCGCCCCCGGAGCGATCGAGGATCGTCGCAAAGGGAGTCGCCGCCAAGGCGCGCGCCGCCCCGGCGACAAACCAGCCGCACCGGCAGCCACCAATATCCGTGTCGATACCGCCCGCATCGATGCCTTGATCGACATGGTCGGCGAGCTGGTGATCACCCAGTCGATGCTCGGCCAGCTCGGTGAAGAGTTCGACATGAGCAAACTCAATCGCCTGCGCGAAGGGCTCGAAGAGCTGGAGCGCAATTCGCGTGAGATTCAGGACGCAGTGATGAAGGTGCGCATGCAGCCGATCTCCTTCGCCTTCAACCGCTTCCCGCGCATGGTGCATGACCTCAGCCAAAAACTGGAGAAGAAGGTGCGCCTCGAGCTGCTCGGTGAGCAGACTGAGATGGACAAAACGGTGATGGAGAAGATCAACGATCCGCTGGTGCATCTGGTGCGCAACTCGCTCGACCACGGCCTCGAAACACCGGAAGAGCGACTGGCCGCCTGCAAGGAGGAGGAGGGGTATGTGCGCCTCAACGCCTTCCATCAGGGTGGCTCGATTGTCGTGGAGGTCTCCGATGACGGGCGCGGTCTCGATCCGGAAAAACTGATCAACAAGGGGATCGAAAAGGGATTGATCAAAGAGGATGACATCCTCACCGACGAGCAGGCCTACAATCTCCTCTTCGCCGCCGGCTTCTCGACAGCGGAAAAACTGAGCGACATCTCCGGCCGCGGCGTCGGCCTCGATGTGGTGCGGCGCAATATCGAAACCCTGGGCGGCAGCGTTAATGTCCGCTCCACCCTCGGCGAAGGCACCACCTTTTCGATCCGCCTGCCGCTGACCCTGGCGGTGCTCGATGGCCAGCTGCTCACCGTCGATGGACAGACCTACGTGCTGCCGCTCTCAGCCATTGTCGAATCACTGCAGATCGATCCCGAACTGGTCTGCACCATGGCCGGCGACACCGAGGTCTATCGCCTGCGCGATGATTATGTGCCAATCATCAAACTCACCGAACTCTTCAACATCAATACACTGTCGGCCGGCGAGACGAAGCCGCGCGCCGAAAGATCAAACGCCTCATCCCTGCTGGTGATTGTCGAGTGGGCGGATAAATATGTCGGTCTGCTGGTTGATGATCTGCTCGGCCAACAGCAGGTGGTGATCAAGAGCCTGGAGACCAACTACGAGAAGGTGACCGGCCTCTCCGGCGCCACCATCCTCGGCGACGGCACCGTGTCACTCATCCTCGATATCGCCGGCATCATCGAGCTCTCTTCCAGCAACCGCGCCGAGTCCAAACAATGAGTAGATTCACCATTTCCAGCATCTATCAGCCAGAGGAGACACCATGGAAGAAGTAAGCACAACCAGCAACACGGCTGCACAGCAATATCTCACCTTTATGCTCGCCGACGAAGAGTACGGCGTCGATATCTTGACAGTTCAGGAGCTGCGCGGCTGGGAGGAGACGACACCGATCCCCAATACCCCCTCATTCGTGCTCGGCGTGATCAATCTGCGCGGTGTGGTGATTCCGATCATCGATCTGCGCGACCGCTTCGGACTGGAAAAAATCCCCTACGGCCCCACCACAGTGGTGATCATCGTCAAAGTTTTGGCGAATGGCAAAGAGCGCGTGGTCGGCATGGTGGTCGATGCGGTTTCTGAAGTGTACGACATCAGCAAAGAGGACATGCAGCCGCCACCGGAGATGGATGGTGCCATCTCCGTCGATTTCGTCACCGGGTTGGCCACCATGAATAAAGAGATGGTGATTCTGCTCGATATCAACAAGCTGATTAACGAAGGCGTGCTCTCCGGCGCCAAACCGGCGCAACCATCCAGTCAGGATGAGGAGTAATCACCATGCTTAAACTCCAGCAGTCACTCTCCGCCAAAATCCTTCTGGCCGCCGCTGCGATGATGTTTGTGGTGATGTTCATCTCCTCCATCTATAACACCATGGATGAAAAAGCGCGCGCACTGACCGATGCCAAGCAGCATGCGATTGAGAAGAGCAAATCCGCCTTCGACAGCCTCAACATGCTGATGCTCAGCGGCAGCATGGATGCTCGCGAAACACTGCGCAAAAAACTCGCCGCCGAGCAGAATGTCCTGGTGGCGCGCTTTGTGCGCGGCAAGCCGGTTGCCAACCAGTACGGCCCCGGCAACCCCGATGAACAGCCCGCCGATGCACTCGACAAGCAGGCACTCGCCGGCAAAGCGGTTGTCGATCTGGGCAAAGTCAAAGGCCAGCGTGCTGTCACCGTCATCACCCCCTTCAAAGCCACCGAGCACACCCGCGGTGTCAACTGTCTGGAGTGCCATGATGTGCCATCCGGCGCTGTCAATGGTGCCATCCGCCTCACCGTTTCGCTGGAATCCACCTATGCCGCTATTGATCGCGCCTTCTGGAAAGGGACCGCCATCAATGCCGCCCTGTTTGTTATCGGCCTGATTCTCATCAGTATGCTGCTCAAACGGATGGTCACCGCACCGCTGCAGCAGGCTGCCCACGCCGCCGGCCGCATCGCCTCCGGTCATCATGTTGACACACTGCACAGCGACCGCAGCGATGAAATCGGCGCCCTGTTTGAATCGATGGATCGCATGCAGAATGAGCTACTGGCCAAACTGCAGGCCGATAAAGACGCCGCCATGCGCATCAATACCGCGCTGGAGAGCGTCACCGCCAATGTGATGCTGGCCGATGGTGACTATAAGATCACCTACCTTAACCGCGCCATGCGCGCCCTCTTCAAGCAGTACGAGCAGGATATTCGCAGCGTATTGCCCAACTTCAACGCGAACAAACTGATCGGCAGCAGCATGGATCAATTCCACAAAAACGCCGCCCATCAGCGCGCCATACTGGATAAACTGACCAGCACCTACACCTCCAAGGATATGCAGCTGGGCAACCTCTGGGTGCGGGTGATCATCAATCCGGTGATCGACCGCCACGGCAAACGGATCGCCACGGTCACCGAATGGCTCGATGTTACCGAGGAGAAGAATCTGGAGCAGCTGATCGAGACCGACGTCAAACATGTCGTCGATGCCGCTCAGCAAGGCGACCTCACCCAGCGCATCGATGCCTCACAGCTGCACGGCTCCATTCGCGAGCTAAGCAACTCCATGAACGCGCTGGTCGATGTCACCGAGCAGGCCGTGAATGATACCCTGCAAGGTCTGCGTGCACTCGAGCAGGGTGACCTCACCCACCGCATCACCACCCCCTACAGCGGCAGCTTTGATGAGATCAAGCAGGCGTGCAACAACACCGGTGCCAAGCTGGCCGAAATCGTCGGCAATATCATCGAGACCGCCGCCGAGGTCGATACCGGCTCCGGTGAGATTGCCGAGGGCAACAACACCCTCTCCAACCGCACCCAGGAGCAGGCGGCAGCCCTTGAAGAGACCGCCGCCAGTATCGAAGAGATCACCGGCACCGTGCAGCAGACGGCCGACAACTCGCGTCAGGCCAATCAACTGGCGGTCGATGCGCGCGAACAGGCCGAGAATGGCGGCAAGGTTGCCGAACAGGCGGTCGAAG
>JALUXN010000006.1 GCA_027018975.1 Mariprofundaceae bacterium
CCGGTGTTTGCCGCGCTGACGTTGGACGGCTGCTTTGTCGGCGGCGTGTTGTTGGTGGCGCTGGCGTTGGCGGGGAGTATGGCGTTTACCATTCGGATGCGGCGCAAACTGTTTGAAAACGGCCTGTTCGCCGGTCATCTGGATGATAGCAGCGTGGAGCACTATACAATTTCGATCGCCCGTCGCCCATGGGTGATTTTTCTGGTGAGCGGTTTTTTGCCTCTGCTGATTCTGGTGGGCTATATCGCGCTCTCATTTATGGCCAGTGAGTCGGAGGCGGCATTTATTGTGGCGCAGGCGGTCAGTTTTCTCTGCGAGAGTGTGCTTGGCAGTGTGGTGTTGATCTGGCATATCAGCCATGTGTTGAGCAAGGTGACGCGCGAGATCAGTGATGGCCTGCAGCATCTGGCGGCGGGTGATTTTTCGCGGCCGGTGCCGGTGTTGATGGATGGTGATCTGGGCGAGCTGGCGCGGGGGTTGAATACCGCGATGAGCGGTCTGCAGGAGCGCGACAGCCTGAAACATTCGTTGGCGATTGCAGCGGAGATCCAGACCGGCTTGCTGCCGGAGCGTGCACCCGAGGTGCACGGCTATGAACTCTTTGGCTTTCAGCAGACCTGCTACGCGGTGGGCGGCGACTATTATGATTATATTACTTTAGAGGATGGGCGGGTCTGGCTGGTGGTGGCCGATGTCTCCGGCAAGGGGTATGCGGCGGCGCTGACCATGGCCAATCTGCAGGCGATGATCAAAGGGCTGGCGAAGGTGAATTGGCCGATCGAACAGGCGGTGCAGTATCTGAATGAGGCGCTGTGTGACTCGCTGACCGCCGGCCGTTTTGTGACGCTGTTTATGGCCAAGCTGCAGCCGGAGTCGCATCAGCTGATCTGGATCAGCGCCGGCCATGTGCCGCAGCTGTTGCGCAGCGGGGAGACGATCCGGAGTCTGGCCGCCTCCGGCCCGCCGCTGGGTCTGGTGCGGGATGCCGTTTATCAGTGCGAGTCGGTGACGCTGCAGCCGGATGATCTGCTTTTTGCCTTTACCGACGGGGTGACTGAGAGTTCTAGCCATGCGGGCGTGGAGCGCTTCGGTGAGGCGCGGTTGCGCACATGGCTGGCGGCGCACGGCGATATGCCGCTGCAGCAGCTGCCGCACGCATTGATTGAAGCGTTGAATGATTTTGGTCGTGATACGCACGATGATGACCTGACGCTGCTCTGTGTGCGGCGGCAGTGTGTCGAAAGCCAAGGAGGAGACGATGAAATATAGAACAGAGCGCGATTCGATGGGGGAGATGCAGGTGCCGGCGGATGCGATGTATGGCGCATCGACGGCGCGGGCGGTGGCGAATTTCCCCGTCTCATCGCTGCGCTTTTCGCGGGAGATGATCTGCGCGGTGGCGCGCATCAAATATGCGGCGGCGACGGTCAATGAGGCGCTCGGCAAGCTGGATGCGGTGCGCGCGGCCGTCATCCGGCAGGCGGCGGCAGAGGTGGCGGACGGCCAATGGGATGATCAATTCGTGCTCGATATTTTTCAGACCGGCTCCGGCACTTCGACCAATATGAACTGCAATGAGGTGATCGCCCATCGTTGCGCGCAGCTCGATGCCGGCGTGCAGGTGCACCCCAACGATCACGTCAATATGGGGCAATCCTCCAACGATGTGATTCCGACAGCGATTCATCTCGCCGCCAGCCAGCTGCTGGTGGAGACGCTGTTGCCGGCGTTGCGCGATCTGCAATCGGCGCTGGCGGAGAAGGCGGCGGCTGCGATGGATGTGTTGAAGATCGGCCGCACCCATCTGATGGATGCGACGCCGATCACGCTGGGGCAGGAGATCTCCGCCTGGGCGCGGCAGCTGGAGCTGGGCATCGCACGGCTGGAGACGGCGCTGCCGCGTATCACCGAGCTGGCGCAGGGCGGCACGGCAGTCGGCACGGGGTTGAACACCCATCCCGAATTTGGCGCGCGCATGGCGGCGGAGCTATCGAATCTCTACGGCATCGCATTCCATGAGGCTGCGAACCATTTCGAGGCGCAGGCGGCGCAGGATGCGGCGGTGGAGCTCTCCGGTCAGCTGCGCACGGTAGCGGTGAGTCTGGTCAAAATCGCCAACGATGTGCGGCTGCTCAACGCCGGACCGCGCTGCGGTCTGGGTGAGATTTCGGTGCCGGCGGTGCAGCCCGGTTCATCGATTATGCCGGGCAAGGTGAATCCGGTGATTGCCGAGTCGCTGGCGCAGGTCTGCGCGCAGGTGATCGGCAATGATGCGACCATCGCCTTCGGAGGCGCTTCCGGCCTGCTCGATCTTAATGTGATGCTGCCGGTGATGGCGCACAATCTGCTGGAGTCGGAGCGGCTGCTGGCGGCGGCCTGCCGTATGTTTGCCGACAAGTGTGTGGCGGAGTTGGAGCCCAATCGCGAACGGTGCGCTGAGCAGATCGCTTGGAGTATGAGCATGGTGACCGCGTTGGCGCCGGTGATTGGCTACGATCGCGCCGCCGCCATCGCCAAACAGGCGGTGAGTGAGGGCAAAACAGTGCGCCAGGTCTGCGAAGAGGCGGCGGTGCTGCCGGCCGATGAATTGGATCGGCTGCTCGATCCGGCCACCATGCTGTCGCCGCATGCCTGAGCGTCACCGCATGCTGGAGGTTCGCAACTTATCGTTGGCGGTGCGCATCGATGGCCGGCAGGTCGAGGCGGTCTCCGATCTGTCGCTGCGGCTGGAGCCGGGGCGGGTGCTCGGGCTGGTGGGTGAGTCGGGCTGCGGCAAATCGTTGACGGCGCAGGCGATGTTGCGCCTCGGTGAACATCAGGGGGTGGAGAAAACCGCCGGCGATATTCTGCTCGATGGCGAGAGCCTCTTTGCGCTCGATGAGCCGGCGCTGCGGCGGGTGCGCGGCAAGCGGATCGCGATGGTTTTTCAGGAGCCGATGACGGCGCTCAATCCGGTCTTCTCCATCGGCAGCCAGATGATGGATGTGATCCGCATGCATCTCGATCTCGACAAAACGGCGCGGCGCGCGCGAGCCGTGCAGCTGCTGCAGGATGTCGGATTGGAGGATGCCGAGGGGCTGCTCAAACAGTATCCCGACGCGCTCTCTGGCGGCATGCGCCAGCGCGTGTTGATCGCCATAGCGATGGCGGCGGATCCCGATTACATTATCGCCGATGAGCCGACGACGGCGCTCGATGTCTCGGTGCAGAAGCGGATTATTGCGCTGCTGCTCAATCTGCAGCGCCAGCGCGGCTTGGGTCTGCTCTTGGTGACGCACGATTTCGGGCTGGTGGCGGAGATGTGCGACGATGTGGCGGTGATGTATGCCGGCCAGATTGTTGAGCGCGGCACGGTGGCGGAGATATTTGACCATCCGGCGCACCCCTACACCCGCGCACTGATGGCCTGCCGTCCGGAGGTCTCCGCGCCGGGTGCGGCGCTGCCGGTGATTCCCGGCCAAGTACCGCCGCCCGGCAGTTGGCCGGCAGGGTGCCACTTTGCCGATCGCTGCGAACTGGCGACAGATGATTGCCGCCGTGCAGCCGTAGCTGAGGATGCCTGGATGGATGACGCACATCGGGCGCGATGCCTGCGTGTGCTTCAGTGTTGAGGGGGGCGCCAGTCGCTGGTGGTGAGGTTGGGGGAGAGCTGATCGAGGGCATCGTCCGGGCTCTGTTGGTGGCCGATGGCAGCCATTTTGATCTGCAGGCGCAGGTCGTTGATGGCATCGGCGTGGCGCAGGGCTTCGGTTTCGCTGATCTGACCGCTTTGCCATAATTTGAAGAGGCATTGATCGAAGGTCTGCATGCCATACTGCGCGCCGTCACGCATGGCGGTTTTGATCTCCTCGATCTCCCATTTGCCGATCAGGTCGGCGATGCGCGGCGTGTTGACTAGAATCTCTGTTGCCGGCAGTCGTCTCTCCTGGTGACTACGCACGAGGCGTTGCGAGAGAATGGCCTTTAGATTGAGTGAGAGATTGAGACAGACTTGCGGGTGCATCTCTTCGGGGAAGAAGTTGATCACTCGCTCCAGTGCCTGATTGGCGCTGTTGGCATGCAGGGTGGCGAGGCAGAGGTGGCCGGTCTCGGCGAACTCGATGGCGTGCGCCATGGTGGTGCGGTCGCGGATCTCGCCGATGAGAATCACATCGGGTGCTTGGCGCAGGGTGTTTTTCAGGGCGGTGTGGTACTCGAAGGTGTCGCTGCCGACCTCGCGCTGGGTGATGACGCTCTGTTTGTGGTTGTGGATAAACTCGATCGGGTCTTCGATGGTGATGATGTGGCCGGCTTGGTGGCTGTTGCGCCAATCGATCATGGCGGCCAGTGAGGTCGATTTGCCGCAGCCGGTGGCACCGGTCATCAGTACTAGGCCGCGCGCCTGCATGCTGATCTCCTTGAAAATCGCCGGCAGACCGAGCTCATCGATGGTGGGGATGGCCGTATTGATTTTGCGCACCACCATGCCGATCTGGCTGCGCTGACGGAAGATATTGGCGCGGAAACGGCCGACATCGTCGTAGGCGAGGGCAAGGTTCATCTCATATTCGTCGGCAAAACGCTGCCACTGCCGTTCATTCATGGCGCTGCGCGCCAATGCTTCGCAGTCGGCGGCGTGCAACGCGGGGGCATCGCTGCGCACAATCTCGCCGTGGATGCGGTAGGCGGGCGGCAGGCCGACGGTGAGATAGAGATCCGACGCCTCTTGCTGCTGCATGGCGGCGAGCAGTGGTTTCAGTGTCGGGGCGCTCAGACCATGCCTCCGCCGAAGAGCTGTTTGTTATTCGCCTTCTCCAGCGCGGCCTGCACGGTGATCTTTCTGCTCTGCACCAGCTGCTGCAGGTGGCTGTCCAGCGTCTGCATGCCGTC
>JALUXN010000007.1 GCA_027018975.1 Mariprofundaceae bacterium
CGCCACCACCTTGTTTTTACTCTTGCACAGCAATAGGCCGATGGTGGGTTGATCTTCCGCTGCTTTCATCTGACGATCCACGGCGGTCAGATAGAAGCCAAGCTGGCCGAGGTGTTCCGGCCTGAAATCACCGGCTTTAAGTTCGATAACCACATAGCAGCGCAATTTCAGATGATAAAACAGCAGATCGATGAAAAAATCATCGCCGCCAACCTCCAGATGCACTTGCTGGCCGACAAAGGCGAAACCGGCGCCCAGTTCCAGCAGAAAATCGGTTACATGCCGAACCAGTGCGCGTTCGATGTCCCGCTCCTGCGCTTCGTCACCCAAGCCCAGAAAATCGAAACGGTAAGGGTCCTTGAGCGACTCGCGGGCGAGGTCGGATTGGGGCTTGGGTAAACGCTGCTCAAAATTGGTGATCGCGGCACCCTCACGCTCCAGCAGTCCGCTTTCAATCTGCATCACCAGCACATTACGCGACCAGCCATGTTCAAGCACCTTTTGCGCATAGGCCAGGCGTTCTTCGCGCGTTTTTAACTTGGTGAGCAATACCAGATTATGCCCCCAGGGTAATTGTCCAACAGCCTGTTGGACAAATTGCTCCTCAGGCCAGGCTTCGGCGAAAGATCGCATATAAAGCAGATTGGTTCGGGAAAACCCCTTCATATCAGGAAAGGCGTTGCGTAAATCCTGTGCAAGCCGTTCGATAACCCTGGCTCCCCAACCCTGTTCCGCTTGCCGCGCCAGAATGTCATGCCCGATTTGCCAGTAGAGCAGCACCAATTCCCGATTGACCGCCAGCGAAGCGCGCTGCCGGGCACTGTGAATCCTTTGCTTCAGTTCGGTCAGCCAGTCCCCATAGCCTTCAGGCGGTTGAAGCAATGAGACGGGCTTACCGCTCATGACTTGCTCCCCTCAATCTCCGCCACAATGGCATCAATATCCGCTCTTAGCTGGTCAATCTTCGCCACGGTGGTTTTCAGCTCGGCATTGAGCCGGGTGATGTCAATTTTTTCGCGGGTGTCTTTGGGCGCAACATAGCTGCTGACGGAGAGGTTGTAGTCGTTCTCTTCTATCTTCTCAACAGTGACCGATTTAGCCACATGCTCCACATCATCCTTACTATCGAACATGGCCATGATGCGTTCAATGTGCGCATCCAGCATGACATTGTTATTGGTTTCTTTCTTGAAGAACGCTTCACCGCTGGCATCGATGAACTGGGTGTTGGTGTCGGTTTTGTGTTTGGAGAGCACCAGAATATTGACCGCAATCGTCGTGCCGTAAAACAGGTTGGGTGCAAGCGAGATCACCGTTTCCACATAATTGTTGTCCACCAGATACTGGCGGATTTTTTTCTCCGCGCCGCCCCGATAAAAAATGCCGGGGAAGCAGACAATCGCCGCGCGTCCCTTGCCGGAAAGGTAGTGCAGCGCATGCAGCACAAAGGCAAAGTCGGCCTTGGATTTGGGGGCGAGCACGCCGGCGGGGGCAAAACGGTCATCATTAATCAGGGTAGGATCATCCGAGCCGACCCATTTCACCGAATAGGGCGGATTCGAAACGATGGCATCAAAGGGCTTCTCATCACCAAAATGGGGATCGGTCAGGGTATTGCCAAGCTGAATATTGAACTTGTCGTAGTTGATGTTGTGCAAAAACATGTTCATGCGGGCAAGGTTGTAGGTGGTGTGGTTGATCTCCTGACCAAAGAAACCGTCTTCAATCACATGGGCGTCAAAATGCTTTTTGGCTTGCAGCAGCAAGGAGCCGGAGCCGCAGGCCGGATCGTAGATTTTATTGACGCTGGTTTGCCCATGCATGGCGAGCCGGGCGATCAGTCTGGATACATGTTGCGGGGTAAAAAACTCGCCGCCGGATTTACCGGCATTGGCCGCATAGTTGGAGATGAGAAACTCGTAGGCATCGCCAAACAGATCAATCTGGTTGCCTTCAAAGTCGCCGAAATCCAGCCCGGCCACGCCTTTAAGCACGGCGGCCAGACGTTTGTTTTTGTCGGCCACGGTATGGCCAAGGCGATTGCTGGTGGTGTCAAAATCGGCAAACAGTCCTTTGATGTCATCTTCGGAATCGTAGCCGCTTGCAGATGCTTCGATGGCGGCAAAGATGGCAGCCAGATCAGTGTTTAAGCTGTCGTTGTTGTTCGCGTCCTTGGCGATGTTGGCAAACAATTGACTGGGATAGATAAAGTAGCCTTTGGTTTTAATGGCATCGTCTTTGATTTCCGGGGTGATGATCTCATCGCTCAGCTCGGCATAGTTGATGCTGTCGTCACCGCCTTCAATATAGCTGGCAAAGTTTTCGCTGATAAAACGATAAAACAGGCTACCCAACACATACTGCTTAAAATCCCAGCCATCGACTGCGCCTCGTACATCATTGGCGATTTGCCATATCTGGCGCTGCAGTGCGGCGCGTTGTTGGGTGCTTGTCATCGTTGAATTCCTTTTGTAATTATTCAGCTTCATGCTGGAATTGTTCAGATCGCGTTCCGAACACCCAACGATTGAGTAATAAAATGGTAGACTCACCATTTTGTTACTCAAGAGTTACTCCGAAATAATTCCACTCCCTTCGAGCAATAGCTCAAAGATAGATGCTAATGCCACCGGCGTGAAGCATTGATGCCATTGCAGGTTCAAATGCCCAAGAGTTTGGGATACTTATGAGAATTTACTGTGGGCAGGGGCAGCGATATGCGGATGATTGTCATGTGTATGTGCGATCTAGCAGGGCAATCGCAAAACTGGTCGCATCCCTGTTGATCAGCGTGGGGCGATAGTTGAATCTCCCCGGCATAGATGATTTATCCGGCCATGGTGAATTTCTCTTTGATCTCCTGAATGATTTTGCGCTGCAGGTTGGCGATCTCCTGTTGCAGGTGGTGCTGAAGATGACGGCTCGGGATCAATTCGAGGCAGAGGTAGCGGTGGTCGTGATGGCTGCGTTGATGGCGCAGACAGCCACGGCCGTGAATGGTTTGTTCGTGCAGCTCCAGATAGAAATCGAGCATGTCGTTGCGAGCCAGTGACAAGGCGGGGTCTGCGGGGAGCTGTAGATCGATGTGTTTGATGGAAAAATCCAAGATGCGGGCGGTTCCGATCGATTTTTTATTGTGCTGGAGGGTGATGTCGATCGGATGGATCGGTTCGAGACGGAAGTGGTTTCGCTTTTTCAGTAGCCCCGGCTGCAGTTGAAAGGTGACGTTATCCTTGGTGATGCTGCGCTGTTCGAGGCGGAGAAAGTGTTCGCCGTCGTGATCCAGCGCTAATACGGAGCGGTTGTCGTTGATGGCCAGCACGCGGGAGACTTCGCGGCTGATGGCGGCGGTGACGCTCGGTCTGGTGGGGTGATCGAGGTGATCTTCGACAGCAATCACGCGGGTGACGGCCTGAACCGGTAGGCCGCGATAGTAGTTGACCAGTTTGATGCGCTCGGTTTTCAGCCACATCTGTATGGTCAGACTCAAGATGCGCAGCTCGTGTTCCTGCTGCAGCGAGGCGGTGGCATGATCGAGTTTGCTTTGCCACTGCTGATCGCCGATCTCGACAATTGCAGTGCTGATTGCGCCAAAGTGTTCAATGATCGCCTTCAGCGCACCGGGCTGCTCGGCGCGGGGAAGTTCAAAGATGGTGTTGAGCTGTTCCTGAATGATGATGGGGTGACAATGCATGGTGGCGCAGAGCAGCTGGCCGGGGGTGACATCGCAATCCAGCAGCGGTGTGATCAAGCGCTGCGTGGCATCGGCTGTCGGATGGATCAGATGCGCAGCCAGCTTGGGGATTTGGCGGTGCGTGCTGGCGGGGAGTGCCTCCTGGAGGATGAGGGTGCAGCGATGGATGAGATGCTGATCGTGATCAGTCATGGGATTCGCTGGCACGCTCTATTATATATATAGATCATTGGCGTAGTGTAGATGGGCAATCGGGAAAAGTCTCACGTAACTATTCATTTCATCCTGTGTTCTGGCCGCTAGTCGCGTTGAACATGCTCATGTGCCAATAGCAGACTGCGCGTGTTCGCCTTGCTATCGAACAGGCCACGGGTGATCTGAACAGTTCCAGCGTGTAGCGAATAGTTGCAGGCACATGTTGTTGTAAGGGGTGCAGCGGCATGTGGCAGCAAGGGCGACAGGGTTTGCCACTGCTGGTGAGACGAGGTGTGCGATAAATGTGTTGACGTGGGGAAAGCGGACGATAACGTTCGCCGCCCTCGCGACGGCAAGGTGTGTTGAATGACACAACATTGCGGCCGATGAGGGGCTTCGTCAGCCGCTGAAATGAAGTATGAAATAAAGTGGTTGACGCAGCAAACGATGGCGATAATGTTCGCCGCCCTCCGCGACACGGGGCAACGCTGAAAGGCGCTGAGACGAGTCGAGAAGGGGTTGGAAAAAAGAGGTTGACACCTCGCAAGGCGCTCTTAAAGTTCGCCGCCCTTCGCAACTCGGGGCAACGTCGAAAGACGCTGAATCGGGTCGCTGAAGAAAGAGGTTGACACCTCAAAAGGCGGCCTTATAGTTCGCCGCCCGCAGCCAAACAGTGTGACATTTGTGACACGGCGAGGCAGCGGAAAAGTTAAGTTTTGTTCTTTACAATTAGTGATTTTTATTTGAACTGTGGACGTATCGGGTCTTTCCAAACATTGGTTGGGATCATACTTAGATACGTAAACAGTTCAGCAATGAACGCAAACGTTTATTTATTTGAGTTTGATCTAGTGATCAATGTTGGGATCAAGAAATACAATGTATCAACTTTCTTCGGAGAGTTTGATCCTGGCTCAGAACGAACGCTGGCGGCGTGCCTAACACATGCAAGTCGAACGGTAACAGG
>JALUXN010000008.1 GCA_027018975.1 Mariprofundaceae bacterium
GTGTGCGCGGCTCCTCCAGCGCCTTCTGGCTGGCGGCGATAGCGTCATGTTTAATGATCTTGAACCGCTTTTTATCCCAGCCCGGCTGCAGCAACCCTTCCGCTAAACTGTCGAGCCCGCTCTGAAATGCCTCATCGAGCGTGGTCAGCGACACGTGCAGCGCCTCGCGATCCACCCCCGCGCCGAGCTTGATGGCATCGGCATCGAGCAGATCGGCAAAGGCCAGCTGATCATGTTTCGCCGTGTGGTCGGTCAACATCGCCGCCATCAGCGACGCGGTGCCGCCTTTGCCTGCGGGATCGAATCGGCTGCCAGCCGGCAACACCAGCTGCAGCGACACCATCGGCACATTGTGCGCCTCCATCAGCAGCACCCGCGCGCCATTGCTCAGCTGCGCCTGTTCAATCGGCGGCACCGCTCCGGCAACACTGCTACCGCCGAGTAGCATGATTGCGATCATCCATCCATACAGACGCTTCATGACTTCACCTCCGGAATCAAAATGCCCGTGGTGGCGCGATGCGGGATCAGAAAACGCTTCACCACCGCCTGCACATCCGCCGCCGTCACGCTGTCAATCGCTTTCAGCCAGTTCGGACGATTGGCCGCACCGATGCCGACCACCTCCAGATGGCCAATCTCCTTGGCACGCAGATAGAGCGAATCCTGCGCGAAGACATTGGCGGCGATCATATTGCGCTTGGCCGCCTGCAGTCGCGCGGCCGACACCGGATGCTTGCCCATATCATCCATCAGCTGCCAGAAGGCCTGTTCAAAACCGGCCGTGGTCTGTTTCGGCCCCAGCATGCCGTAGGCGTACCAGAGATCGAGCCCCATACCGGAGTAGTCATAACCGGCGCTGGCAGCGAACGCCTTGCGCTGTTGATCGACAATCTCGCGCGTCATGCGCGCCGAACGGCCACCGGCCAAGAGTTGTGTGGCCACCGCCAGTGCCGCCGCCTGCTTGTCATTCTTGCCCGGATGCCAGACCGGCACGGGGATCTCAATCGCCACCATCGGCAGCTGCGCCGGCAGATGCACCTCGATCCGCTTCGGCCCGAACGGCTCCGGCTCGACCGGATTAAAGCGCGGCGGCACAGGTTTTGCAGCCATCTTGCCAAAGGTGCGCGCCACCTGTTTGCGCAGATGATCGAAATCGACATCGCCGACCACCACCACGATGGCGTTCCCCGGCACATAATGTTTGTGATAAAAGTCGCGCACATCCTCGATGGTCAAATGCTTGAGATCCTGCATCCAGCCGATCACCGGATTGCGGTAGGGGTGCAGCCGCAGCGCCACCGCCGAGAGCTCCTCGAACATGTGGCTGTTCGGATCATCCTCGGTGCGCATGCGCCGCTCCTCCATGATCACGCGAATCTCCCTCTGATAATCGGCATCGCGCAGACTCAGATTGGCGAAGCGCTCCGCCTCCATGCCGATCACCTCATCGACTCGCGCCGCCGGCACGGTCTCGAAAAAGGCGGTGAAGTCGGTGCTGGTAAAGGCGTTGTCGTTGCCACCCATGGCAGAGATCCGCTTGGAATACTCCTCCGGCCCGAACCGTTTGGAGCCCTTGAACATCATATGCTCAAAGACATGCGCCAGCCCTGTCTTACCCGGCACCTCATCGCGGCCACCCACCTTCAGCCAGATCTGCACCATAGCCACCGGCGCCGAGTGATCCTCCTCGACCACCAGTTTGACCCCATTCTTAAATGTCGTCTGCTGAATCTCACCCGCCAGCAGCGGCGAGCTGCAGCCCAACAGCAGCATCATGCTAGCCAACCATCGCAATTTCATTCCGATACCTCCAAAGGGGTGCGATCATGGAGTCTGAGCGCGCGTTGACAAGGTGCGATTATTGCGAATCACGTAGCTGAACAAGAGGTACCCGCACAAAGCGCAGCCTAGGCCAGCGGACTGCCGGGGAGCTGCCAGGGGATTTGATGACGCGATTCGATCGCCACGCGCATCACCAGACCGAGAGCTGCGAGCATGGTGACCAGTGCCGAGCCGCCGTAACTGATGAAGGGCAGTGGCAGGCCGACAACCGGGAAGATGCCGGAGACCATGCCGATATTGACGGTCACATAGAGGGTAAAAATGGCGGCGATGCCGATGCAGAGCATCGAGCCGAAACGGCTATGGGCGCGCTGGCCGATCACCAGAATACGCGCAATCAGCAGTGCATAGAGCAGCAGCAACAGCGTCACCGCCACCAGCCCCCCCTCCTCGGCCAGCACAGAGAAAATAAAGTCGGTGTGCTGCTCGGGCAGGAAGTGGAGTTTGGATTGCGTCCCTTGCAGAAAGCCCTTGCCGAATAGGCCGCCGGAGCCGATGGCGATGGTCGATTGGATCACATGATAACCCTTGCCGAGCGGGTCGGATTGCGGATCGAGCAGCATCAACACCCGCTGTTTCTGATAGTCGTGCATGAAGTGCCAGAGGATCGGCAGCGAGGCGATGCCTGCCACCACGGCCAGCGCCAGCAACCGCCAGGAGAGGCCGGCTGCTACGATCATGGCGCCGCCGGCAAATAGCAGTACCAGCGTCGTGCCGAGATCCGGCTGGATGACAATCAGCCCCGCCGGCAGCAGCGCCAGCAGCAGCGGCAGGCCGATATCGATCGGTCCGCGCGCCTCGCGGCTGGCGAACCAGCTGGCCAGCACAAACATCAGTGCCCACTTCATCATCTCCGATGGCTGCAGGTTGATGATGCCGAAGTTGAGCCAGCGGCGCGCGCCCATGTGCACCTCGCCGATCAACGGAATCAACGCCAGCAGCAGCAGTGTGAGCAGATAGAGCGGCCAGCTGGCCAGCCCCAGCAGGCGCAGCGGCATCATGCTGAGCAGTGCGAAGAGTGCCATTCCCGCCGCCCAGAAGAGCATCTGCTTATGCCACAGGCTCAAATCGCCCTGATACACTGCGGCGTAGAGTACGGTGAGCCCCACCGCGGCCAATCCCGCCAGCGCCGCCAACAGCCACCAGTCGAGCGCACGCAGCAGCTTGATCATTTCGCCGTCACCTGCGGTGCAGTCGCTGGCTGCTGGCGGGCGCGTTTGGCGGCCAGTGTGCGGATCACCGCTGCCGCTACCGGCCCCGCCGCACTGCCGCCATGGCCGCCGTGTTCCACAAACACAGCAAAGGCGATCTGCGGATCTTCGTAGGGGGCATAACCCATGATCCAGGCGTGATCACGATGGCGGCGCGCCATCTCCGCTTCGCTCAACCGTTTTTTGCGATCCTGCGCGATTTTAACCACCTGCGCTGTACCCGTCTTACCTGCCGCATGCCATGGTAGCCCGCCGAGGGCGCGGTGGGCGGTGCCGTGCGGATCGGCCACCACATCGCGCATCGCCGACTGAATCTTACGCAGCTGCGCAGGCTGAATGTTGACCCGGTGAATCACCGCCGGCGCTTGATCGGCCAACACCTGCGGTTTGAGCACCATGCCGCCGTTGGCGATTGCTGCCGCCAGCCGTGCGATCTGCAGCGGTGTAGCCGTGAGTGCGCCCTGACCGATGGCGGTGATCATTGTCTCGCCGCGAAACCATTTTTTGCGTTTGGTGTGGCTGTTTTTCATCGCCGCCATCATGTAGGGCTGATGGGTCGGGATAATGCCGCGCGCCTCCGGTGAGAGATCGATGCCGCTCTTTTCGCCCAGCCCCCACGCATGCGCCGCATCACTGAGCGCGGCCATGCCGAGCTGATCGCCGAGTTGATAAAAATAGACATCGCAGGAGTGGATCAGGGCGGTGTGCAGATTCACCTTACCGTGGCCGCTATGTTTCCAGCAGCGCAGTTTACGATCGGCCAGCTCCAAGTAGCCGGGACAGAAGCTGCTGCCGGTGGCCAGTGGAATATGGTGCTGCAGACCGGCCAGTCCGGTGACCAGCTTGAAGGTGGAGGCGGGCGGATAGGCGGCCTGCAGGGCGCGGTTAAGCAGCGGTTTTTCGGGGTCATGCAGCCACAGGTTCCACTGGCTCGGCTCCAGTCCGGTAATGAAGCGGTTGGTGTTGTAGCCCGGTTTACTCAGCATGGTCAGCACCGCGCCAGTGTGGACATCGAGTACCACCACCGCGCCGGTGCGGTTGCCTAGGGCGTCGGCGGCAGCCTGTTGCAGATCGACATCGAGCGCCAGACGGATCGATTCGCCCATCACCGGCGGCGTGCGTTTGACCACAGCGACCCTGCGGCCGCGCGCATCGACCTCCTCCTGCTGCGCGCCGGGCTTGCCGTGCAGCTGCGACTCAAAATAACGCTCCACACCGGTGCGGCCGATAAAGGCATTGGCCAGATAGCCGCGGTCGAGATCGCTCTTGCGCGCCAGCGACAGGTAGCCGATCAGATGTGAAGTGAGCGCACCGTAGGGGTAGTAGCGGTAGCTGCCGGCGGTGACATCGATGCCGGTGAAGTGGTGCAGACGCGCCGCCAGCGGTGCCACCTGCGGCCAGCGCAGTTTGTCATCGAGCAGGACAGGGCGATCCGGGCGGGTGCGTTTGATCCGTTTCCTGATCTGCGCCAGTTTCGCGGCTGACCAGTCGAACATGGCGGCCAGCTGCTGTAGTGTGGCATCGAGATCGGTGACCCGCTCACGAATCAGCGACACGCGATAGCCGATATGGTTGACCGCCAAGCCGTGACCGTCACGATCGACAATCTCGCCGCGCACCGGCAGCAGTGGCACCACATTGAGCCGGTTCTGATCCGAGCGCAGTTTATACTTATCGTGCTCAAACCATTGTAGGCGGACAATGTTGGCGATCAACAGCGTGAAGCAGCAGGCCA
>JALUXN010000009.1 GCA_027018975.1 Mariprofundaceae bacterium
TTCACGCCGACCAGAATGCGGATGGAGCCGGAGTAGCCATCCGGTGCCACCACCTCCCATGCCAGCCCGACCAGCGCCCCTTGCGCATCGCGCGCCGGAAAGATCGCCACCGCATCATCCGCGCCATGAGAAGCAGCGCGTGGAATATAGACGACGTCCGCCTGCGGATCATTACGGTGCGCCGGCAACACCTGCTTCAGCGCCGCATGCAGCGCCGCCTTCTGTGCCGCCGCGATCGGTTCGCGCGTCACCATATCGGTCAAGCCGAGCAGAATCGCCGCAATCGCAGCCACCGCAAACAGCGCCACCACCATGCGCAGTTGATCTCGATCCAGTTTCAACATGCTCAATCGCTCCCGTGCCCGTAAACGGTGGGGCGGCAGTAGTGGTCGATCAATGGCACAGCGCAGTTCATCAGCAACACCGCGAACATCGCCCCCTCCGGATAACCGCCGAAGCTGCGGATACTCCAGGTCAACACACCGCAGCCGATGCCGAAGACGATCTGACCGAGCCGTGTCACCGGCGAGGAGACCGGATCGGTGGCCATGAAGAAAGCGCAGAGCATCAAGCCGCCGGCAAAGAGGTGGAAGAGCGGCGGCGCAAAGTGGGTCGGATCGATGGCATGGAATATGCCGGCCAACAGCGCCATGGTGCCCAGGTAGGCGACCGGGATATGCCAGGTGATGGTGTGACGGGCGAGCAGGAAGATGCCGCCGATCAGTAGCGCCAACGCACTGGTCTCGCCGAGGCTGCCCGCCTCCGCGCCGAGGAAAGCATCGAGGTAGCTGTAGTGATAGGCCGCCAGCGCATCGGCTACCGGCACGCCGAGCGTCGCCTCGGTTTTGATGTGACCGAGCGGCGTAGCCATGGTCACCGCATCGAAGCCGGCCGCCAGCGCCGCCGGCCCATGCAGGAAGAGCGTCAACGCTTCCGAGATGTCGTAGAGATTCAGCGCCGCATCAGGCATGCTCATCGGCACAATCCAGGTGGTCATCTGCAGCGGAAAAGAGATCAGCAGAATCACCCGCGCCGAGAGCGCCGGATTGAAGATGTTGTAACCCAGCCCACCATAGACCTGTTTGCCCAGCACAATGGCGAACACCGCGCCGAGCACCACCATCCACCACGGTGTCGCCGCCGGCAACGTGAGCGCCAGCAACAGGCCGGTCAGTGCGGCCGATTGATCGAGCAGTGTGGAGAGCGGGCGACCCATCAGCTTCAGGCAGACCGCCTCGGTCAGCAGGCAGACGGCGATGGTGGTGCAGATCATCAGCACCGCCAGCCAGCCGAAGAGATAGACGGCCACCAGCGTCGCCGGCAGCAGCGCCAGAATCACCGTCAACATCTGCATGCGGATCGAATCGCCGCCGTGTAGATGGGGGGATGAGAGCATAATCAACGGCATCAGGAGTGCTCCTTGCTATCCGTGCCGGTAGCCGGCTTCGTGTCAGCGGCGACCTTCGCATCGGCTGTTTTCGCATCACTGGCCGCCGGCGCGTGGGCTTTGCGCACCCGCGAACGGCGCGCCGCCTTCTCCGCCTTTTCGCGCTCGATACGTGCCATGCGCGATTCGGAGCGCTGGCGCGACGCCTCGGCAAAGGCCTGTTCACGCCGCTGCAGTGCCAGCTGCCCCTTGCCGTAGCGGAAGTAGTGCACCAGCGGAATGTTGGAGGGGCAGACATAGGAACAGCAGCCGCACTCGATGCAGTCGAAGAGATTGTAGCTCTCCGCCTTGTCGAACTGGTCGGCGCGGCACTGGTCGGCCAGCAGATTGGGCACCAGCGACACCGGGCACGCCTCGCTGCAGTGGCCGCAACGGATGCAGGGCTGCTCGACACTGTGCGCAGCGCTCATGAAACCGTGGCTCAGAGCGAGGATGCCGTTGGTCGATTTGACCACCGGAATATCGGGATGGCGCAGCCGCTCACCCATCATCGGGCCGCCGTGAATCAGCTCGACCCCCTCCATGCTCTTCAACCCCTGCCGCTCCAGCAGCGAGCGCATCGGGGTGCCGAGCCGCACACACAGATTGGCCGGCGTCGGCAGCGCATCGCCGCTGACCGTCACAATCCGCTCCGTCAGCGGCCGACCCAGCAGAATCGCATCGTGCAGCGCCTTGGTGGTGCCGACATTCTGGCAGAGCACACCGACATGCATCGGCAACTTGCCCGCCGGCACCTCTTTGCCGGTGAGCGAGTAGATCAGCTGCTTCTCACTGCCCTGCGGATAGCGCACCGGCAACACCACCACCTGCACCTGATCCATCGCAGCATCCGCCACCGCCTGCTGCAGCGCCGCAATCGCCTCCGGCTTGTTCTCTTCGATGGCGATCAAAGCGGCTGTCGCACCGACCATGTGACGCAGCATCGCCAGTCCGACCACAATCTCATCGGCATGCGCCTGCATCAGCGCATGATCGTTAGTCAAAAACGGTTCGCACTCGATGCCGTTGAGGATCACCGTATCGATCGGATAACGCTGATCTTTGACCAGCTTGATAAAGGTGGGGAATACCGCGCCGCCGAGCCCCGCCAAACCGCAGACCCGCGCCCGTTCGCGCAACATGGTCGGATCGCAGTTGATCCAGTCGGTGAGCGGCTGCAGCGATGCATCGGCCGCATCATCGCCATCGCTCTCGATAAAGATCGACGGCATGCCCATGCCGGAGGGGTGGGCGATGGCATGCTCTTCGATCTTCACCACCGTGCCGGAGGTCGGCGCGTGCACCGGCACAGAGAGATACCCCTCCGCCTTGGCGATCTTCTGGCCACGCAGCACACGGTCGCCCACGCTCACCAGCGGCGAGCAGGCCTCACCGATATGCTGCTTCATCGGCAGAATATGGATCGGCGCCAGCGCGTTCATCTCGATCGGCAGACCGGCGCTCAATTTATGCTCCTCGGGATGGATGCCGCCGGGAAAGGTGTCCGACATCAGACCCAGTCGCTGTGCCAAAGTTCTAAGCATGGCCGGCATGTTGCCCCCTGCGCTGATGCGCCAGCTGCGAGCGTTTGGTATCCGGCAGCGGCCACGACCAGTGTTCGATCAGCTCCGGCTTGGTCAGCATATCGATGCAATCGACCGGGCAGGGCTCAATGCAGAGCTCGCAGCCGGTGCAGTGATCGACAATCACCGTATGATACTGTTTCGGCGCGCCGACAATGGCATCGACCGGACACGCCTTGATGCAGAGCGTGCAACCGATGCACTCATCCTCGCGCACAAAGGCGATGCGCGGTGCGGCCGCCTCCTCTTCCAGCGCTTTCGGCTCCACGCCCATCAGGTCGGCGATCTGCAGCATGGTCTTTTCGCCGCCGGGGACACAGTGGTTCACATCCGCCTCACCGCCAGCGACCGCCGTCGCATAGGGCTTGCAGCCCGGGAACCCGCACTGACCGCACTGCGTCTGCGGCAACAGTGCATCGATCTTATCGGCCATCGGATCGCCCTCGATGCGAAACAGCTTCTGCGCGATCGCCAGAATCAGGCCGGCCAACAACGCAAAGGCGCCGAGGCTCAACAATCCGTACAACAGGTTGCTCACGCTAAACCTTCACCAGCCCCGAGAACCCCATAAATGCCAAACTCATCATCCCCGCCGTAATCAATGCCAGCGCCGAGCCCTTAAAGGCAGCCGGCGCCGGCGCATGCTCGATCCGCTCACGCAGACCGGCAAAGAGAATCAGCACCAGCGCAAAGCCCATCGCCGCGCCCAGCCCGTACAAGGCCGAGCTGAGGAAACTCTGATCCTGCTGCACATTGAGTATTGCCACTCCGAGCACCGCACAGTTGGTAGTGATCAACGGCAGGAAAATCCCCAACCCCTGATAGAGCACCGGACTGGTCTTGTGGATCATCATCTCAATGAACTGCACCAGCGAAGCGATAATAAGAATAAAGAAAATGGTCTGCAGATAGAGTAGATCGAGCGGAATCAGCACATACTGCTGCACCAGCCAGCTGGCGGTCGAGGCGAGTGTCATGACAAACATCACCGCAAACGACATCCCCACCGCCGTCTCCACCTTGGCCGACGTACCAAGGAACGGGCAGATGCCCAGGAACTTGGTCAACACATAATTATTCACCAGCACAGCAGAGAGCAGAATCAGCGCAAAATCGATCATAGCGGCGCAGTATAGGGCGCGACCCTTTCGCCGTACACCGCAGAAAAACCACAATTCTCAGTAACCATTCAGCCCATTCCACGGTTTGTCCGGCAGTGCGTTGAACATACTCATGTGCAAATAGGACACTGCGCGTGTTCACCTTGCTATCGAACAGACCATGAGCATTCTGAATAGCGACTCAGATCCCGTTGCGAACACCCAACGATTGAGTAACACCCGATACGTTGGCAAGAAAAAACCGCCAGGAGCATAAGCTCAACTGGCGGTTCGGGTTAAATTCCTGGCATCGACCTACTCTCCCACAGGGAACCCTGCAGTACCATCGGCGCGAAGGAGCTTAGCTTCTGAGTTCGGGATGGGATCAGGCGTTTCCTCCTTGCTATAAACACCAGGAAACTGGTGGATTGGAAGGTAACTTCCAATCAATAGCCGGTATTTGTGATGTGGGGTGAGGCGTCAGGCGTGAGACGTGAGGTTTTACCCCTTACGCTTTACACCATACTCCTCACATCAGCTTCCAATGTCTTAATGTTGCATGGTTAAGCCGCACGGGCAATTAGTACTGGTCAGCTCCATGCATTGCTGCACTTCCACACCCAGCCTATCAACGTGGTAGTCTTCCACGGCCCTTTAGAGAGCTTAAAGCTCTGGGAGAAC
>JALUXN010000010.1 GCA_027018975.1 Mariprofundaceae bacterium
GTGTGGCGCTGATGGCTTATCAGGAGTCTGATCAGCTGCTGCAAGATGAGGCGGTGCATGGTGTCTCGCTGCAGATGGAGAATCGCATCGCCCAGATGCAGGAGCAGGCGGAGATGGTGCGCGGCGATGTCGCCTATCTCGCGCACACCTACGCCATTGCCCAGCTTGAGAAGGATCTCTGGGTCGATCCGCAATCGCCGCCGAATCCCGACAGTATTCGGGATGTGCAGCGGCTCTTCAAAACATTGCTGGAGCAGCGGAATTTCTACTATCAGATTCGTTTGATCGGGGTGGCGGATGGCGGCCGCGAGCTGGTGCGTGTGGCGCGCAAAGCGAGCGGGATTGAGCTGTTTGAGGGCGCAGAGCTGATGCGCAAGGGCAATCGCCGCTACTTTCAGGCGGCACTGAAACTCCAGCCCGGTCAGATCTACTTCTCGGATATTTCGCTCAATCGGGAGCATGGAAAAATCACCCAGCCGCCGACGCCGATGCTGCGTGTCTCCACGGCGCTGCATGATGCTCGCGGCAAAGTCTATGCGATTCTGCTGATCAACGTCGATTTCAACCGGCTCAATGCACACATGGGCAAGCAGTTTTTTATCGCCAATGTGGCGGGTGATTATCTGCTGCATGCGGATCGCTCGAAGGCGATGGCGTTTGAGTATCATCGCCAGGCGACGGTGACGCACGACTTTGCGCTCAATCGTATCTCCCCGAGGAAAATCTTTTCGGTTCACGGCCATGAGGTGAAGGAGTATCTCTTCGATGATGCCGGCAGGGTACTGTTGCTGAGTAAAGTCTATTTCGATCCGGCGCAGCGCGACCGCTACCTGCAGTTCGGGGCGGTGGTGGAGCTGAAACAGCTGCGCGAAAAGTCGCTGGCGCTACGCAATCGCATGCTCTGGCTGACGCTGCTGCTGTCGCTGTTGCTCGGTGTGGTGACCTATCTGCTGGCCAGCTATTTCACCCGGCCGATTGAGGCGATGATCAAGGCGGCGATTCGGGTGGCGCATGGCCAGCAGGATGTGGAGATTCCGGTCAAAACGCATGATGAGATCGGCAAACTCGGCGAGGCGTTGCGGCAGATGATGGCCTTCATCCAGCTCTCCAAATCGGAGATGCAGGAGCTCAACGCCTCGCTGGAGCGCAAGGTGAGCGAACGCACCGCGCAGCTCTCGCGCCTGGCCGGTACGCTGGAGTCCCAGAATCAGCGGCTGGAGCAGGCGGTGCTCGATGCCGAGCAGGCGGCGGTCGCCAAGAGTCAATTTTTGGCCACCATGAGCCATGAGATTCGCACGCCGCTCAACGGTGTGCTTGGCTTGACGGAGCTGCTGCTGCAGTCCGATTTGACACCGAAACAGCGCGATCAGTTGAAGACGGTGCAGTCCAGCGGCGAGACGCTGTTGGCGATTCTCAATGATATTCTCGACTTCTCCAAGATCGAGGCGGGGCAGATGGAGCTCAAGCCGGTCGAGTTCAACCCCAACGATGTGATCGAGCATGTCAGTAAACTTTTTGCCAGCCGCGTCAATGGCGAGGAGTCGGTGCTGGAGCTGATCTCCAGCGGTATTCCGCTGCTGCCGCGTCTGCTGGTTGGCGATTCGGATCGGCTGCATCAGGTGATGATGAACCTGCTCTCCAACGCGGTGAAATTCACCGAGCAGGGCGAGATCGTTATCTCTGTCGAGCAGCTGGCGGAGACCGATGATGATGTGACGCTGCGCTTTGCGGTGCGCGATACCGGACGCGGTATTTCGGAGAAGGATCAGCTGCGGCTGTTTGAGGAGTTTACTCAGGCCGATGGCACCGATACGCGCAAACATGGCGGCACCGGTCTCGGCCTCTCCATCGTCAAGCGGCTGGTCGCCATGATGGGTGGTGAGATTCAGGTGGAGAGCGAGATCGGCAAGGGTTCGTGCTTCTTCTTTGAGCTGACGCTGGAGAAGGGGAGTGCGATCGACGACGGGCCGCACGCCTATCGTGAGGATTTCAGCCGCTGGCGGGTGCTGGTGGTCGATGACAACCTCACCAACCGCAACATGCAGCGCGAACTGCTGGAGGCGTGGGGCTGCCGTTGCGACTCCTTCGGCAGCGGTAATCACGCCCTCAAGGCGCTGCGGGCGGCGGTAGAGGATGATCCGTATGATCTGATTATTATCGATCAGCAGATGGAGCAGATGGATGGCATGGCGTTGGCGCGGGTGATTGTCGAGTCGCCGGAGCTGGCCGATTTGCGGGTGATTCTCACCACCACGCTCGATCTCACCTTTGACGATGCGCTGTGTGAGAAATATGGCTTAGATGGCTTCCTGCGCAAGCCGCTCTATGTCAATTCGCTGTTTGAGACGACGCTGGCGGTGATGGGCGCGCGCTCGCGTGTGGTGCGCGAGGCGCGGCAGCAGGTGAAGGCGGTGGAGCGCGTGGAACGGATTCTGCTGGCTGAGGATAATGCGGTGAACCGGCAGGTGGCGCTTGGCATGCTGGCCAATCAGGGATTCCACCATGTCGATGTGGCGCATAACGGCGTGGAGGCGCTGGAGCTGGCGAGTCAGCAGCGCTATGACCTGATTCTGATGGATGTGCAGATGCCGGAGCTTGATGGTATCGGTGCGACCCGCGAGATTCGTGAGCTGGAACAGTTTGATGCGGAGCTGGGTCATGTGCCGATCATCGCTTTGACCGCGCATGCGCTGGCCGAAGATGTGGAACGCACACGGCTGGCCGGCATGGATGGTCACCTGACCAAGCCGCTGACCGGCGATGCGTTGCGCGAGATGATGGCGATGTGGCTACCGCTCTCGGAGGCGGATGCGTCGGCAGCGGGTGTTGAAGATGGTGTCGAAGGTGACGATTCTGCGGATGAGGCCGCGGATGCGGCGGAGCAAGCGGCTGCTGAACAGGCTGTGGACGCGGCGGCACTGCGTCAGCTGCGCGAGGATATGGGGTTCGGTATCGGCATGATTCTCGATGCCTATCTGGCCGAGCTGCCCAAGCAGGTGGCGGCGATTCAGGAGGCGATTGAAGCGGGCGATGGCGATTTGTTGCGTCGCAATGGTCATCGTCTGAAGGGCTCCAGCCGCTCGGTGGCGGCCAATGCTTTGGGTGAAATCTGTTTTGAGCTGGAGCAGTTGGGTGCAGCCGGCGATATTGAGGCAGCTGCGGCGCTGCTCGACCGCTTCAAACAGGCTGCCGATGCGGCGGTAGAGGCGCTACAGGCGGAGTGGTTACAGGAGATTCGCTGATTCCAGCAAAACGAAAAAAGGGTGCTATAATGGAACACATGCAATTGATAGAGAAAGGGTCAACCGTACTGGTGGCCGATGATGATCCGATGTTCTGTGTGATGCTAAAACAGTTCTTTACGCAGCAGGGGTATGAAGTGATCACCGTGGAGGATGGTGAGCAGGCGGTCGAGGCGTTCAAGGCGCATGCGCCGGCGCTGATCATGCTCGATGGTGACATGCCGGAGATGGATGGCTTCGCGGCCTGCGAATTTATCCGCATGCTGCCCGGCGGTGCCGAGGTGCCGATCTTTATGGTGACGGCGCTGGAGGGGGATGCAGCGCTCGACTGCGCGATGGCGGTGCAGGCCTCCGATTTCGTCACCAAGCCGATCAACTGGCCGGAGATTCGTAATAAACTGAGCTGCGTGCTTGCTATCGACGCATAACGCACACAACCGACAGGGTTGTCGTGACTGGTGAATAACATACTTTTCGCCGCCTTTGGCGTGGCGTGCGGGTGGACGTCGATGGCGTTGATGAACACCGGAAGGAGTAGATTTGCAACAGATCAATACATTGGTGGTTGAAGCCGACGCCATGGTTCGGCTGACCATCGTCAATATGTTAAAGGCCAGTGCCGCAGTGAATGTGGTGGGTATTGCCTCCGATGCGATGCTGGCACGTATGCAGGCGAAAACGCGCAAGCCCGATCTGATTGTTGTGTCGCTGCGCGAGACGGCGGGCAGTGCCGATGCGTTGCTGGAGGATCTGCACAAAAACAATCCGACGCCAGTGCTGCTGCTCTCCAATAAAACATTGCCGCAAAGTGACGCCGAACGGCAGCTGATGCGTTCCCAGATGGGTGCGATTCTGGTCAAGCCGGCGAGCGGAATCACGGCCGATGACAGCCGCTTTGTCAGTGCGCTTGAACGGCAGATTCAGCAGCTGCTGCAGAAAACGCGCACCATCACCGCGCGCCAAGCGCCGGCCACCCCAAAGGCTGCCAACGAGCCGCGCCCATATCAGCGGCTGGCAACCCCTTCCACGCAGCTTGCGTCAGATGCCAGGCCGCACCGTCCGATGATCGACACCCTCATCGCCATCGGTGCCTCCACCGGTGGTACCGAGGCGCTGCGGCGGGTGGTGTGCAAATTCCCGGCCGATCGGGCGGCGGTGGCGATTGTGCAGCATATTCCCAAGCCCTTCGCGGCCTCCTTTATCGAGAAGCTGGATCAATCGACGAAAATGAAAGCGGTGGCGGTGGAGGATGGCCTGAAAATCTGTCACGGTTACATCTATGTGGGGGCGTGCGATCAGCATTTTCGCATTGAGAAGCGCGGCACAGAGTTGATCTGCCGGTTGGGCGGGCAGGATAAGGTGAGCGGTCACTGCCCGTCGGTCGATGTGCTGTTCGATTCGATTGCCGATCAGGTCGGTAGCCGTGTGGTGGCCGCGCTGATGACCGGCATGGGTGAGGATGGCGCGCGCGGCTTGAAGAAGATCCGCGAGCGCGGCGCGAAGACTGTCGCGCAGGATAAAGCCAGCTCTGTGGTCTGGGGT
>JALUXN010000011.1 GCA_027018975.1 Mariprofundaceae bacterium
TGTCGGAAAATTGGAGCATCTGGCCGAAGGGCTGCGCGAGGGGGGAGCCGATGCGGTGCTGGCGGCATCGATATTCCACTTTGGCACCCACACCATCGAGGAGGCCAAGCGCTATCTGGCCGCGCAGGGGATCTCTGTCCGGCTACCCCACTGAGGCGAGGCGGCTAGTATCTATTCAGCTACATGCTGGAACTGTTCAGATCGCCCACGGTTTGTTCGATAGCAAGACGAACACGCGCAGTGTGCTGTTGCACATGAGCATGTTCAACACAGCTAGCGGGCAAACCGTGGGATGAGCTGAATAGTTACTCCGGCTATTGCATTTCACATCGCCACTTCTAGGTTTGCCCCGATTGTTCGTTGAGGAGGTCTCCGCATGGCTCGCGTGACTGTAGAAGATTGTGTTCGTTATTATCCCAACCGTTTTGAGATGGTGCTGCTCTCCAGCCGCCGTGCGCGCCAGTTGATCCAAGGAATGCCACCCATGCTTGACCCTGAGTTGAGCGGCAACCATGGCGACAAACCTGCCGTCATGGCACTGCGCGAGATGGGTGCCGGTTATATCAGCTGGGATAAAGTCTTCGAACTGGAAGAGCAGGAGCGCCGCCGTCTCGCTGCCGGCAGCGAAGAAGACGCTGAAGGTCTCGCGTAACCCCGCTTCCCCTACAGATCGCACAACGGCCTCTGCATCGTTGTGTGATCAGTCTGTGATCCGACTGCAGACGTTGGTGATGCCATGAGCCGCATTTTTGAGATCACTGAACAGCTGCTCACCTACGCGCCCAAGGCCGATATCGACCGCGTCAATCGCGCCTATGTCTTTGCCGCGCATGCCCATGCCGGCCAAACACGCATCTCCGGCGATCCCTACATCACACATCCGCTGGCCGTAGCCGCCATCCTCGCCAGTCTCGGCATGGACGAATCGACGCTGATCACCGGCCTGCTGCACGACACAGTGGAAGATACCGATGTCACACTCGATGATGTAGCGCACCATTTTGGCGAAGATATCGCCAACCTAGTCGATGGCGTCACCAAAATCGGCAAAATTCAATTTCACTCCAAAGAGCATAAACAGGCGGAAAACTTCCGCAAAATGTTGCTGGCGACAGCCAAAGACCCGCGCGTGCTGATCGTCAAGCTCGCCGACCGCCTGCACAACATGCGCACCCTCGGCTACATGCGGCCGGAGAAGCAGCGGCTCATCGGTGAGGAGACGCTGCATATTTACGCGCCGCTAGCACATCGTCTCGGCATCCACTGGATCAAGCAGGAGATGGAGGATCTGGTCTTCTCCTTCCTCGAACCGGAGGCGCATCGTGCCCTGCTCTCAAAGCTGGAAGGGCGCCTGAATGACCTCAACCAGACCCGCGCACGACTGGAGGGATTGATTCAGGAGGCGTTGCAACGCAAGGGGCTACACGCCTCCGTGCAGGGGCGCATGAAACACCTCTACAGCATTCACGAAAAGATGCAGCGCAAACATGTGAATTTCGATGAGATTTTCGACCTGCTTGCTTTCCGCGTTATCGTTGACGATATGGCCACCTGCTACCAAGCGCTCGGTATTATCCATAGCCTCTACCGGCCGGTGCCGGGTCGCTTCAAGGATTACATCGCCCTACCCAAACCCAACGGTTACCAATCCCTGCACACCACGGTGATCGGGCCGGAGAATTTTCGTATCGAGGTGCAGATTCGCACGGAAGCGATGCACGCCTACGCCGAAGATGGCGTGGCAGCGCATTGGGCCTACAAAGATGGCCAAGGCGAAAACCCCGAAAATTACCAATGGCTCAAACAGCTCACCGAGCTGCTACACGAGACCGAGAACCCGGCTGAATTTCTGGAGAGCATTCGCCTCGATCTCTTCGTGCAGGAGGTCTATGTCTTCTCACGCGATGGCGACATTTTCCCGCTGCCGCGCGGTGCCCGGCCGCTCGATTTCGCCTACGAAGTACATACCGACATCGGCCACCACTGCATCGGCGTGCGCATCAATGGCGAGGTCTCCGACTTCTCGACCCGACTGAGGAATGGCGATCAGATTGAGATTATGACCAGCCCCGATCAGTCACCCAGCCGCCAATGGCTGCAGTATGTGAAGACCCCCAAAGCACGCCAGGCGATCCGCCAATGGTTCCGTCGCCAACAGCGGGAGACAACGATCCAGCTGGGCGAGCGCCTGCTGCGTGACACCATCGGCAAAAAAGAGGTCAAAGCGCAGACACTGAAACGGCTGCACTGCTCCGATCAGGAAGATCTCAAATCCAAGCTGGGACGAGGTGATATCGCCATCGGGCAGCTGCTGGAAGCGACCGAGCAGGAGAGCGCACTGCCGCTCAAGCTGGCTGGCCTCTCCCGCACCATGATGCACCCCGCCAGCTGCTGTCATCCGATTCCGGGCGATCGGGTGGTCGGCCGTTTCCACGCCACCAACGGCATTGAGCTGCATCACCGCAAATGCAGTCATGTCCTCGATCTGGCTGACCGCGATCTCATCGAGGTCGATTGGCAGCCAAAGCCGGGTCAAACATTCCGAACCGGGATCGAGGTACGCGCGCAGAACAGACGCGGCATGCTGGCGCAAGTGACACGCAATATCGCCACCGCCAATGCCGGCATTGAGGATTTGAAACTGCAGCAACGTAGCGGCCGAATGACGGAGCTCAATTTCCTTGTCGAAGTGGAGGATCGCGTCCATCTGGCGCAGGTCATTCGCGCCATCCGCCTGATCGATGGCGTCGCGCGTGTGACGCGCCACAATCAACCAGTTAGTTTCCCCGGCAAACAGGTCACCAGACAGATTGGTGAAACCCTGCGCGACTTCTTCAGCCGCAAACAGGGCGGTAAACGATGAACGCGGGGTGGCCGCATAAAAACGCTCATTCCCGAGGATTTTATCGGGAATCCGCCTTGCAAGGCGCGCAATAGGACTCACAAGGAGAAGATAATGAAAATGATTCATTCAGAAGCGGCGCCGAAAGCGGTCGGCCCCTATAGTCAGGCGGTGGTGAGTAACGGCCTGCTCTACGCATCCGGGCAGATTGGCCTGCTGCCGGAGAGCGGTCAGCTGATTGCCGATGATGTGGAGCAGCAGGCCGTGCAGGTGACACGCAATTTGAGCGCAGTACTGGCTGAGGCCGGAGCGGCGTGCAGCGATATTCTCAAGGTGAATATCTTTTTGACGGATATGGGTGATTTCCCGCGCATCAATGCCATCTACGCAGATTGGCTGGGTGATCACCGGCCGGCACGCGCCACAGTCGCAGTCGCCGCACTGCCACTGAATGCGCGCATCGAGATGGATCTGATCGCACGCCTACCGGCGGACGAATAAACCACGAGACAATCACAGCAATAGAAACGGGGCGGCTGTTTGCACAGTCGCCCCGTCATCTATCACTCATCTTATGGCACAGTGGACAGCAGATGCGCTGCCCGTGCCTGTCGAAAAATCAGGCTGCTTTCTGCACCTTGCCGGAACGCAGGCAGCTGGAGCAGACCTTGATCTTCTTATTCTGGCCATGCATCACCGCACGCACCTGATGTAGGTTGGGGAGAAAACGGCGGCGGGTGGTATTGTGAGCGTGACTCACATTATTACCGGCCATAGGCCCTTTTCCGCAAACTTCACAACGCTTCGCCATAATTGACACCTCCATAAAACGCGGCGCACTGTAGGTGAATGGCTGCAGATGCACAAGCATCAATTCACGCGGTCAACACCCACACCTGCAAGCCCGCCGGATCGCTTGCCCAGCCGTGCCTTCACAACTGATGCGCCGCAAACCAGCTCGCGCCGCTGCCGATATCGACGGTCAGCGGCACATCCAGCGCCACAGCCTGCTCCATCGTCTCGCGCATGATGGCGGCGGCTGCCTCTTGCTGTGCCTCGGGTGCTTCGACAATCAGCTCATCGTGCACTTGCAGAATAATCGCCGCCTCGGGCAGTTCAGCCTGCAGCCGCGCATGCAGGCTGATCATGGCGACTTTAATAATATCAGCCGCCGAGCCCTGCAGCGGCGCATTGATGGCGGTGCGCTCGGCATAGGCGCGGCGCATGCCGTTTTTGCTGTTGATCTCCGGCAGATAGACGCGGTGACCGAGCAGCGTCTCGACATGCCCCTGCGCACGCGCCGCATCGAGGGTGCGGTCCATGAAGCCGCGCACCTCGGGATAGCGGTCAAAATAGGTGTCGATAAACGCCTTCGCCTCTTTGCGGCCGATCTTCAGCTGCTTGGCCAGACCGAAGGCGCTCATGCCGTAGAGGATGCCGAAATTGATGATTTTGGCGCTGCGCCGCATCTCACCGGTCACAGCCTCCGCTGCCACATCATTGACCGTCGCAGCGGTGGCAGTGTGAATGTCCTGCCCGTCGATGAACGCCTGTTTGAGCGCCGCATCGCCGGAGAAGTGCGCCATCAGCCGCAGCTCGATCTGCGAATAGTCGGCCGCGATCAGGCAGTTGCCCGCCTCGGCGGTGAAGGCTTTGCGAATCTCGCGCCCCTCGCGGCTGCGGATCGGGATATTCTGCAGATTCGGATCGGAGGAGGAGAGGCGGCCGGTGGTGGTGATCGCCTGATTAAAAGAGGTGTGCACGCGGCCGGTGGTCGGGTGAATCAATTTCGGCAGCGCATCGGTGTAGGTCGATTTGAGCTTAGCCAACTGACGCACCTCGAGAATCAGGCGCGGGATCTCATGCTCATCGGCCAGCTGCTCCAGCACCTCCTGACCGGTCGCCCACTGCCCCGACTTGGTCTTTTTGCCACCGGGC
>JALUXN010000012.1 GCA_027018975.1 Mariprofundaceae bacterium
TTTGATCCCCCGCCTGTAGAATCTTGTCGAGATTTGCCTCACTCATGGAATGGAGCCTCCAGACCTAACCGTTCGACAATTTGCTTTTCTATCACCTCTCTCAGCAGTTGAGATTTAGCTAGCTGATGCCGCGCAATATAATTCAGGGGTTCAGAGCGATATAATTAAAAAAAACGCCAATTGCGTAATGTATAACGCAATTGCAGTATCCATAATGCCAAAAACCACTACCTCAAAACCACGTCTTCGTACAAAAACATAGGCCAGCAGGCCGTCACAGCAATATCAAGTAAAGATTCACGCAAGGTGTTTTGCTGCCCGTTGTTACGCACAATACGCTGTCCAATCTCGATAAGCATGCCATATATCAGACCGCTTAAACTGAAAGCCAGAATGCTAACCCACAATGGCGATCCGATCATGGCTGTAATACAAGTGGTTGCCAGCGCGGTGATGCAGCCGATCGTTGGGTGACGGTCGGCATGGTGGTTCTTATAGTGGTCTATAACAATCAAGCCGCTTCTCCTTGTAGCGTTGTCTTATACCCACCCGCATCCAGCGTGTGCGTCACAGATGTGGCGTGATAATTGCCATCAACCCCCGCGCGGAATCCGGACAGAGCCAGCGGCGAGCCGGAAGCGATCAGGGCATTGCCGGGCATGGTGAGATGCAGTGTGGTCGCGCCACGGTTTAGCGCGGCCAGCCGGGCGGCAGCAGCTGTGTGAGCCGCCTGCTCATTGGCGAAGCTACCCGGCACGCTGGCCACCGGCACACCGGACGCATCTCCCACCCGTACCGGCACGCGCTTGGCGCTGGCGTGATCGTGGTAGTGCGCGATTGCAGCGACATACTTGCCGCGATCCGCCAGCGATGCGCGCCACGTAGTCACGCCAGCTGGGGCGATGGTAACCTTATCCAGTACGCGGCCTGTGGCGCTGATGGGCGTTCCTCGCTCAACAAACAGCAGATAATCGCGCACCGGCTTGCAGACCGCGCCGTAATCGCTGGCCAGCCGTGTCAGAAAATTCAGATCGGACTCTTCGCGCTGATCCAGATGCGGGATCGGGGCACCGATGGCTGGCGGATTGCCCGTGGCATACTTGTCCGCCACCCGCGCCTGATAGCCGTGCTCGTGCGCGATGGTTTTGCAGATGTCGGCAATGGCGATGTTGTCCCATGCGCGTGTTTTGGCGCTGCGCAACGTATCTGCCTTGCCGCCTTTAGTGGGTTGTCGGGACATATTGGCGGCCTTGGCGCTGATCGTCAGCGTGTCAGGGACGCCAGCCAGCTCGATCTCATCCACCGTCCACTTGCCCATATCGATCAGTCCATCCTCCTTGTACCCAAGGCTGATCGCCAGCTCCGCGCCCGTGCGTGGCAGGCTGATGGCGTGGTCACGGTCATCCAGTACGATCTTGACGCTGTCTGAAGTGTTCCCCGCCTGATCGGCAATGGTGAGGCGGAGCAAACGATCGCGGATCGCAGCGGTGAGGTCGTTGCCATCGGCGCTGATCGAGAAATCGGGCGTGAATGCGCGCATCAATCCCACAGCCTCACTGGTTGCGATGGCACGGTTGGGGCGGCCAGTGCCGGTAGGTTGATGATGACCCCGGCCGGCAATACGGAGCCATGATCTGCCAAGCCGGGATTGGTATTGAGCAGATCCACCACGGCCGACTCACGGCCATAGTGGCGATAGCAAATGGCGTCGATCACGTCGCCCTGTTTTGTTCGATATTGCGTCACTTGTCGCCCCCAAAGAACTGCAGGCTCATGCGAAATTCGACTTTGCGCGGCGCACCACCGGCAACAAAGATAGTGCCGGTCTCCTCGATGCGCTTGATAACCCAATCACCATGCACCTCGCCGACCTGCCCCTTGGCCGAAATCAGCGTCAGCGGCTTACCAGCGGCAGCGGCTTTGCGCATCTCAGTGACTTGATCGCCGGTTTTGAACTCGGCCGGATAGATCACGCCGGATAGATCGATGGTCTCGCGCCCTTTGCCATCGTACTGCATGGCCGGATCGCGCCCGATGCGTGACTGCTCCTGCCAGCGATATTCCGAGACGCGGCGCAGCTCCTGATAGGCAGCCGTGTTGGCGGCAAATTTGTACTGACCGATCGCCATCATGACTTCATTGTTGATCGCCACGTCACCCACCCTGATAGTCAAACAGCGCGCCGCGCGTGCGGGCAGCATGTTCGCGCTCTTTCTCGGCCAGCGCCTCGGCGACTGCCTGCTTTGTCTGCTCCGGATCACCGCCCTGCACCGTCATGTGCAGCGTGTAGCTGGCGCGGTTATCCTGATGCACCACCGCAGGCGATGGTGATGACACCGCTCCAGCGGGGCGGACGGCCGACAGATCAGGCAACGACGCAATCGCCACCGGCTGAATCAGCGGCTTCGGTTGAGCCATCGCAGGCGCAGTGGCCACCATTGTTGCCGCCAGCGCGGCAGGGGCGGCTTTGGCGATGGCCGGCTTGTTGTCGGATGAAAAGAGCGAAGCCAGCTTGCCACCCAGCGCATCCCCCCCGATGCCGCCAAGAATAGAGCCGATCAGGCCGCCGACCGCCGTGCCGATGACGGGCACAACGCTGCCTATGGCTGCGCCAGCCGCGCCGCCGGCCAGAGCGCCGCCGATGCCGCCGACATCCTGTGTGATCTCCGCGCCCTTGTTTTTACTATCGCCCAGCAGGGTTGATGCAATCGATATGCCCGCAATGCCTGCGCCAATCAGGCCTCCCTTCCCTTTCAGGAAGCGGCCAGCGCCCTTCAGCTTGTTTTTCAGCCCCTTGCCGCCGAAGAAGCCGCCGCCGGATTGCTCCAGCGATTCCGCCAGCGCCCTCTTTCTTGCCAGCAACGCGCCTTTTGCCATGACGATGTTCAGTGCTGCATAGGCTGTGATCAGAGGCGCGGCGACCAGAGCCAGAGCGCCCAGCCCTCCAACCAACGCCAACACCACTGCGGTCACTTTTGGGAAACGATCAGCCAGCGCCGAAACCCAATCCACAACAGGGGAGACCGCATCCAGAACCTTGTTGAGCGCCGGTGTGAGCCGGTTTCCAAATGAGATCGCCAGCTTCTCCAGGCGATTGTTGAACAGTGTGATGGCGTTTTCGGTGGTTTTGCTGCGCACATCAAATTCGCGTTGCGCCGAACCGGCAAAGGCGGCTTTCTCGCGGGTCAAATCAAAGGCGTGGCGCACGTTGTCCAGATTTTTCAGCAGTGGCGCAATCGCACCGACTGTTTCCAGCCCGAACAACTGCTTCAAGATGGCCGGTTGCTTCGCCTTATCCAGTTTCGACATGGCGGCAAACACATCCATGATTGCGCCCTTTGCATCGGTCTGCATGCGCTCTGCCATCGCCGATGCATCCAGCCCCAAACTGGCCAGCGCATCCTTCTGCATCTTCGTGGCGGCCGTTCCGGCAGCCAGCGACAAGGTTAGATTCTTCATGCCGGTTGCAGCGATCTCCGGGGCGGCACCGGATGAGAGCAGCGCAGCACCAAGGCTGGCCACCTCTGTTGACGTCAGCCCGGCGCTCATGGCCACCGCCCCCTGCCGCTCAATCACAAGGGAGAGATCAGCGGCATTCGCATTCATATTGTTGGATAGATGGTTGACGGCATCGGCCAGGCTATTGGCCTGCTGTTGCGTCAGCCCCAGGCCTTGCCGCCAGTTGGCCATAATCTTGCCCGCCTGTTCACCGGTCAGATCAAAAGCGACCCCCATCTTTGCGGCGCTATCCGCGAAGGCGAGCAGCTGTTGGCGTGGGATATTGGCCTGACCTGCCGCCGCGATAATATCGCCAATCCCCTTCGCGGATAGAGGGATGACCGTGGAGAGATTCAGAATATCCTTGCGCATCTGCCTGAATTGTTGCGGCGTATCGAAATTCACCACCTTACGCACATCGGCCATCGTGGATTCAAATGACACGGCAGCTTCAACAGGCCGGGTCAGTGCCCCTGTGAGTTTACGACCAACATTTTCGACGCCGCCAGCAACCAGCGAGATGTTGGCCGCTTTCTGAATGGCCTGATCATATTTCTGCTGTGCGTGCTGCAGTCTGCCCTGCGCTTGAGCCATCTGCTCCATCTTGCGTGTAGCGACATCCATCTTTGCATTGAGGTCATCCTCCGCCGATGCGAGATGGCGGACATCCACGCCCGCACCTTGCAGCTCATTGCGCAACGGCCGGAGCTCTTCAAGCTGCCTTTTGTATTGATCCTTGAGGCGGGCTGATATTCGCTTTGCCCGTTCAAACTCGCTAGCCATCTGCTTGGTCGGCTTATCGGTCGCGGCAATAGCCTTACCCAGCGCGGCAACCTTTGCCTGCGCTGCTCTCATGCTGGCTGCCGTTTCCCGTAGCCTGCCGCCCAATGCCCTGAACTGTGCGATTGTCCGCTGCTGATGCGCCAGTGCATTGATGGACTTCTGCCCTTTCAGCATGGCGCTGGTCATCTTATCGCTCATGCCGACGATCTTCTTCACGGGCGCGGTGAACTTATCAACAGCGCTGATGAGAATGGACATATCAAGCGATTTCAATTATACTGCTCCTTATGATGCGTATCGTTCACTATTTCAGCCACCCTATGCGCCTGTGCGGGCTGATTTTCTCACTTGTTACGCTGGCCGTGATGCTGCCTGTTGATGCGCAGCTGGCGATCATGCTAGCGCCGTGCATGTATCCGCTGGGCTGGGGCTTTATGGGGTTGATTCCTTCACTGGATTGATCACGCCTTATCTGTCAGCAGCCCCATTTCAAACGCGCCTTTCACGCACTCAATCGCCTCATCCACATCCATCCGCTTAATCTCGGATGGCTGCCAGTGAAACGCTGCGGCAAGCTGGATGGTCAGCCGCCGCAGCGTTTCCATGCCTATTCCAAAAAAGAGGCCACAGCCTCACTGGCCTGATTGAAATCATGCGCATCCAGCCTGCGCACATCATCCGGCGCGATCTCGCCAATCAGGGAGAGCAGGCGAATCGATTTGCCCAACTCGTCCTTTTCCCTGTTCATCAGCTCCAGATCGCCCACTGTGACGCGGCGCAGATTGAGGCTGGTGATTTTCTCACCAGCCACCTCGATGGGATACTTCAGCGTAATGACCTCACCGCTCATCAAACCACCCCAAGATTAGCGCGGGTCAGTGCCAGCTGATCCACGCCATTGACCTTGCGGATCATCCCCTGCACGTCGATCTCATGCAGCTCGACGCCCTCGATGGAGAGGTTGTAATACTCCAGCATCAGCTGGCATTTCAGCTTCGCCACTTCGCCCGGCTTCCAAGTGCCCATGTCGAGCTCTTTGATGCGGCCGCGCATCTTGACAACCACAGCCACCGACAGGCCGGTGGACGGGTTCTGCATGCTGCCACGCGCGGTGAATGAGCTGCTTGTGCCGATCTGGATGCCCCAGAGCGAGATGGTGTGCGGGTCATATTCGATCAGCGTAAAGTCGGCCTCCAGCTTCTCCATGCCGGTGTCCACCTCCAGCGGCACATCCATGCCACCGGCGCGCAGCTCCTCGGTTTTAAGCGTCAGCTTCGGCGGATTGATCTCCTCTGCCTTACCGAGAAAGCCGAAGCCATCCACAAACAGATTAAAATCTTTCAATACACTGGCAATCATTGTTTGCCTCCTTTTTTGGCGTTCGCGCCTTTTTGTTTTGTTGATTTGACTGCGATCAACGTGCCATCGGCGAGCAGAAACTGCGCCGCGCGAGGCAGTAGATCGATGGTGTCACCCACATTGAGATGGGTGTTGTTGATATACGCAGGGCGTTGGGCTCGATAGGTCTGCATCACTCCCCTCCTTACTTCAGCAGCTCAATCAGATACTGATTGGTGATCGTGGCGTTGAAGCCGAGCTGCTCCAGCGGCGGCACTGGCGTGTAGTCGTAATCGATCCAGAGTTGCCCAGCAGCGAGTGTCTCCGGCGTATTCAGCTCCGGGTTGACCCATGCGTTGGCATCAACGATATACCCCTGCGCTTTGAGCTCGCGGAACTTGGCGTTAACGCCATCCACGATCTCTTCGATCAGGTTCTTGCTCATGGGCTTATCCATCGCCCAGAGGTGCGCCTCGGCGATCGAATCGGCCAGCACGTCACCGGTACGCACTGCGGATTCAAAGGCAAACACCGGATCAGCCGATGGTGTACGGCTACCCCAGAAACGATAGCCATCCTGCATGATGATCGTGGTGATCTCGTTCTCGTTGAGCAGATTGGCCTGTGAGTTCGCATCCTGCAGACCCCAGCTCACCGGCTTGGTGACGCCGGATACGCCGTTGACCGGGATATTGGAGATGGTCTTATGCCAGCCGATATCGTTATCCAGCTTGGCACGCATGCCGAGCGCACGTGCGGAGGCGGGCTGCTGCACCAGCGCGTTGGTGGCTGTATCCCACACTTCAAAGCCCGGCCAGAGCAGCATGCAGCGCTTGTTGCCGTAGGCGACGCGGTCGGTCAGTGCGGTCGGCACGTCGGCAGATGCTAGGTCGTAATATGCAAAGGCCTTGAGCTGCTCAGTGAGCGTGTCCATTGCTGCTGCCACCGGCTGGAACGATGTCCAGCCCGGTGCGCCAAGAATACGCGGCTGCACGCCCAACTTGGTTTTGGCGGTCAGCAGCGCCTGCATGCCGGTGTGCTGGCCGGAGGCTGTGACGGTGCCGATGATATTGGATTGCGTCGCGGCCGCGCTTGCGCCCTCTGCCACACGTACTACCACCATGATCGGGGCGACCTGATCAAAGACGGCATCCATGCTCATGGGCAACGTGCCGAGGCCATTGCCGGTCGTATCCAGCTTGGCCGCCAGTGCGCGATCCCCGACCACCAATACTGGTGTATCGAGCGGGAAGGCTTCATCTGCGCCGCCGGTGAGTGCAACCTGCTTCATGGTGGCTGTAACCCCACCCGCGCCGGTAGATGCGCCCGTATTGGCCGCTGTAACCAGTGACGCCGCCTTGGCATTGCCTGCAATCGCTGCGGTCACGTCGGCGGCAGTTGAAGTAATCACCCCCGCAGCATCAGTGGCGAGGCTGACTGTGATCACCGTGCCGGCAACGGATACACTCAGCGCGGCGCTGTTGGCCTTCGGATCGGCCAGCATGATGCGGACACTGTTGCCCGCCGCACCCAGCGGGGCGGTGTAGGTGATGCCGTTGTTAGCGGCAACCGTGCCGGTCGTGGCGGTTGCCGCCGCAGCCGGCGCGGAATCCGGCGCAGTGCCGACAATGCCGATGATTCCTGTATTGATGGTGCGGATGTGCCGCGTCGCGTTGGTTTTTTCGACGACGCGCACGCCGTGTAGATATGCTGGCATATTAAGCCTCCTTTTTTCCGAATTCGTGATTGTAGCTATTCCGGCAATGACCTCTGCCGAAAAATAGATTGATGAACCGCTCGAACCATGCCGCGTAGCGATTGCCTCTGGCGCGCAGCCAGTAGGTACGGCTGGACACTGTCCAATCCGGCTCACCGTAAAGAATAGAGCCGCCCAGCTGATCCAGCCCAATAGCCGTCGCCCACCAGAGCTCAGCCAGCGGCTTACGCATCATGAGATGACGCACGGCCTGACCAATCAGTAGCGGCAGCCCAAGCACAGCCATCAACACAGCTGCAACCAGCATTAGGATGAACGCACGCATCAGAGCGCCGCCTTGGCTCCCGCCTTAATGGCGTCATGTGTGACTGTGGCGCGCAGCTCCACATCATCAGTCACTTTTGCTGCCCCTTTAAGCTGATACGGCCAGCGGGTATTGCCCGCCTTGGTGTCGGCCACCAGCTTTGCGGTCTCAGCAGCAAGTGGACTGTTGGTGATGGCCGTCTTTAGCTGTGCCACGGTAGTGGCTGTTTTCGCTGCTTCGATCAGCTCGCAGTGCCAGACCAAGAGCATCTGCGCCACATCGGCCACTGTGCCGAGCAGCGAAAGCGGATCACCTGCGTGACGATCGATTGAGCCGCGCACACGTGACAATACATAACGTGCTTCCTGCTCAGCCGCTAGCGCCTGCAGCTCCTGTGCCGTAAGCCGTGATGCTGTCGCACTGGCGGATGACAAGGCGTTGGTTTGATTATTCGTTTGTGTCGTTGCGTTTGGCATGGGTTACTCCTTTTTATACTGCGACAAAGCCGGGCAATAGGTTGGCGACAGGCGGTTGAATGCTGGCGATAGGGATCGGCTTCACGTTCCAGTTGTTGGTTCCATCGTTGTATAGATTGGTGATGTTATTCACGCCCTTGGAGCCATCATCAAAGGTTAGACCTGACATACCACCATTGTGCGTAATGTGGTAGGTCAACCCGCCACCGCGAAGATATAGACCGGATACAGCTGCAGCGGCCGCACTCGAAGAACTCGCGGCATCGCTGAACATAAGAAATTGCACATGGGAGCAGAGTTGAGCACCATATCGCTCCTGATAGCGCTTAATCTGTAAAAAATTAGCATCGCCATTCCAGCCAGTCGCATTACCCTCCATCTCCAATAGTAGCGAGCCAATATGGACACCATTTTTCATGCCAATCAGGTTCGATACAGGTGTGCCTGCATCCTCATTGAAATTGCGATGCACCAGCATCTTTGTCGTGCCAAAGCTGTTGCTACGCATCGACCACCACACCGGGTAGAGATAATTCACATCTCCACCGATATGGATGGTTTGTATCACGCGCTTTTCGGGTGTCAGATTATTGAAATCGATCTGCGCCTGCGCCACCTTGGCGTCGATCGCGCTCATCTTGCCTGTCACTTCGCTTGTCAGGTTATTGGATGCAGTCGTTAAGGCTGCGATTTGTGCTTCAAGTGTCATCTTATAGACCTCCGTTTCGTAATCGTTCTTCGAGCCGCATCTGGCGCGTCATCGTGTCGATACCCGCAGCCGATATCTCTGCCAGCTCACCAGCCAACATCAGTGATAAATTTTGCCCGGTGCCCTGTACGGTGATGCTACCCTCCGGCACTGCGGCGATGGTCAGATCAAACGCCAGCAATAGATCGACATTGGCGGTCTTATAGGCCAGCACCTGCGCCGGATCGCTCCATACAGCGAAGAGCGTGCCGTCAGCCAGATAGAAACCGACCTCTTTCACCCAGAACTGCAACGCGCCACTGGCCAGCGCGGTCAAGTGAATTTGTGTCGGCGAGACCGGCGCGCCGTCGGCAACGGGCACACGCATCACTTCGTGGCCAAGCGCCACCTGACTGGCGACGGGTGTATAGCCGTGATCGCCCAGTGCGATATGCGTGATCTCTGCCGCGAGGCCGGTATTGCTGGCATTAAATGCCGCTTGTAGCCCTGCATCGGTGATGACCGGGATGAGTGTTGATGACGCCATATCAGATCGCCTCCATAGGGAACCTTGCTACTGTGGCAAGTGATGAGGTAACAGCGGATGCGATTCCGCTTAGGGCAGCAAGCGGCGGCCGCGCGGTGGTGCCTTCGCGGCGGGTAAAGCATGAGCCCCCCATTGTCCCGGCCAGCGCAACACCGTCTGTGAATCGAGCGCCGACCTTGAACGTAAAATGACTGCGCGCGGGCTTGGTCTCGTTCACCACTTCCAACAATGTCTCATACAGCCCTTGATCAAGGATAGGCTTATCCGCTGGTGCCAGATTGGCGTTTGCCCATGCTGTGAGATCGAATGTGTGCGGCGCGCCGCCAGTCTCATACCACTCGCTCATCGTGACGGATGCGCCGAGCGCATCGAGCGCCTGCCGCACCGAAGCCTTCGTCCCCATCTTATTGTGCACATGCCAACTCGCCTTGATCGCTGCGCGCCGCGTAGCCTCCGGCCAGTCCGATTGCCACTGCTCCACATCCAGCGCCCATGCCAGCCACGGCAGCAGGTGCGCCGGGCAGGTGTCCGGGTTCCACAGGTCGCGGATCGGCACGGGCAGCTGCTCAATGGTGGCGGTCGCCGACTGCTCGATATTGCGCTCCAACTGCGTTGCGTTGGGCGGCAACAGTGTCAACACATCCGCCATCAGACTGCGCTCCCTGCGATCGTCACGTTGATTGCCGTGGCATTGCTGGCGTGCAGATCATCCACCACCACGTCATAAACGGGGTCGGTCAAGGCAACATTCTGCACGCCGGCCACGGTGGCTGCCGCAATCAGCCCGGCGCGGGTAATATCATGGCCGATGGCGTGATGCGCGGTGCAGTAATCGGTCACCGCCTGCAGTGCGTTGGCCTGTACGGTGATTGGATCGGGTCCCGGATAGACGGTCAGCGCAAGTGTGACGCTGTAATCGATGATGCCCGCCGCCTGTACGATCACATGATCTGTCAGCGGCCGCACATCATCGGCATTGCACACCGCCAACACAGCGTCCAATACGGCCTGCGCAGGCACGCCGCTGCCAGCGCGTGAGAGCACCGTGATAATCACATCGCCCGGATTCGGACTGGTGACACTCACATCGAGCACATCAGGATCGGCAGAGAGCGCGTAATAGCGGTACTGATTGACTGGTCCGGCGGTTGTGCGCGAATAGAGACTCAAGCGGATGCGGTCGCGATACGCTGCATCTGTCTCCATCACGGCCGGGATCGGCGGTGTTTTGCTGGTATCGGCCGGCTTAATCTCCAGCCGCACGACGCCGTAATTGGCGCCCAATTGGTCGAGGTTTGATCCTGTCGCATAAGCGAGCATATTGGCGCGCGCCCCATCATTCACCCGCTGGCGCACGATCAATTCCCGGTATGCGCACACCTCAAGCAGCTTGGCGACCGGGTCAGACTCAAGGTCTGCCGCCGTCAGGCTTGCATCGCGCGCCAGCAGGTCAGCCTTCATGGCAGCGAGTATCGTCTCGTAGTCGAGCGGCTCGATCACCGCCGGTGCGGGGATGTTGGCGAAATCAATAACAGCAACGCTCACAGCACGATCCCATCCAGCGCGACCGGCGTCCCGTCAGGCGTATAGATGCCGGAGACGCTGATCTGCAGCCGGCCATCGTCAGTAGGCGTATCCACACGCACGCTGCTTAGCGAGAGACGCGGCTCCCAGCGCTTCAGCGCATCGGCCGTAGCAATAATTACATCCATCACACCGCCGCGATTCATCGGCGCATCAGTCAGCTCAAACAAGCGCGAGCCATAATCACGCCGCATCACCCGACTACCGAGCGGCGTGCCGAGAATATCGGCAATTGACTGGCGCAGATGCGCAATGCCGGTGAGCCGCTGGCCGGTAGAATTGTCCATGCCGATCATCATTGCGGCGCCCCCGTATTGCCCATGCCCGGCGTGACACCGCCATGCGTGTGCGTGTCGAGGCTGATGCCGCCCGCAACCACGTCACCCGTGGTGGTGATGGAGCCGGATTGCGTGGTGTTGCCCGCCTTGGTCTCGTTGCCGTTATGGATAAAATCGCCATCAAGGGTCAACTGGCCGATAAAGTGGATCGTGCTGCTGATCAGCTCTGTGCTTGCGCCAGCCGGCAGTGTGGCACGCAAATGGTGGGCAGCACGGTCGTAGGATATAACTGCGCCATCCTTATATGTGCGAATATCCAGATCAGACGTATCGCCGTTGGCCGGATGCGCGCTCTGATAGATCGCCGGCAACACAAAGCCGTTACCAATCTCGCCCGACGGTGAAATCACCGCCACCTGCTCGCCGATCTCCGGCGCGTCCCATGTGGTATCGCCGCCGGCGCGATGCGTCAGCCACGGCAGCCAGCCGGTCACCAGATCGCCAATCGCCACTTTCAGTCGCCCGGTGGCATAGTTGGCATCAGCCACCGTGCCCAGCAGTGCAATATTATGCATCTGCCGCTCAAGGCGCTCGATGCGCTGCAGGAGTGCAAGCATCGGATCACTCATGCCGGCACGTAGTCCGCTTCATGCCCGGCACCCACCGCAGGCGGCTGACCGATACGCACATCGGTTAATGGTCCGTAATCATTCACCGGCGCAGCTCCAAGCCGAATATCTTGATCCCATGTGACAGACCAGATTGAGAATCCAGCCTTGTCCGCCGTAATATTGGTCATGCCCTGCAGCTGGTTGATGCGGGCGCAGCCGACACCGGCTAGACCCCAGTTGTTTTGATGAATCAGCACAGCCACAGCCTCAGCTAGATCCACACAACCGGCCTCGCGCTTGTTGCGATCATTGGCAAAGCGTGCCAGCACATAGGCCGCCATGCGGCAACTCACATCAAACTGGCCAGTACCGGGATCAGATAATGGCTTGCAGCCCAGAATAGCCACCAGCACGGCTGGCGCATGAATAGCCACACGGCCACCCGCATCACCGGCGAACTGGCCGGCATAGGGCTCGCACTGCGCCAGAGAGGGGATCGCAGCGCTGATCCCTGCAACGGCAGCAGACTGGAGTTCAGTCAGGGTGACCATCAGTGGTAATCCGCCAGCGTTGCCGCATCGAATACGGGCGCATCTGCCCTGGTCTCAGGCATCGATGTTGCGGGCGTCAGCTGTTGCGCCGCATCCATCCCCAGATGAATCACGCCTTTGGCAATACCCTCCAGCGTTTTGATCGCGGCCTTGTAGCGCTTCTCGACATGCTCCGGCGGCAGATCGTCATACAGATTATAGCGTGCTATTGCGCGCGCCAGCTTTTTGATTAACAGTGGCGTGCTTGCCAACGGCAGGTTGTATTTTGATTGCAGATAGCCGTTGATCTCATCATCGGCATCCGCCAGCGCTGCATTGAGCACAACATCATCGATCGCTCCGGTTGGCGGTGTGGCGCGATCCGTCAACTGAATCAGCTCATCCAGGCCGAAGCGATCGATCATCTCCTGCTTGCTGGCGTAGTTCATCTCTTATGCGTCAGCCAGAGCCGCATCGCGTTCAGCAGCAGTCACGCTGTAGCCGAGGATCGCTTCAATCGCTTCGGTTTTCGGCTTGCCGGACTTTGTCCACGCCTCGCCATCATCGGCGTCCAACTGATCCGTTGCGCTCCGGATCGCTTCGCCCAACTGATCGCCATCTTCCGGCTTGCGTGGAGCAGGGGTCATTTCAGCCTCAACAGCAGAGCCAGACTCAATCAGCGCCCGGGCATCGGCATCGTCCAGCTCCAATACATCTTCGCCGGGCTGCATGATTTCGCCATTGATTTTACTTGGATTGACAATCTTCACGAACATCTGTTACCTCTCTTATTCCATCGTATTTGGCAGGCTGGCCGGAGGATTTTGAGTCCATCCGGCCAGCACCCTCACTCTTCAGGCGTGCGTTTCGGCTGATTAGCCTACGTTCTGCAGCAGGAAGCCGGAGGTGATACCGGAGAGCACCGGCACACGCTCATAGCCAACCGGATAGATCCAGCTCTTGCAGTTCTTGTCGTAGTACGGCTCTTCAACCAGCGGATTGCCATCCATCGTGTAGGTGTAGCCATAGGATGGCTCCTCCAGCGTGGAGGCCATGCTCGGCACATAGGCCAGCACAGCATCATTGCCCCAGATATCGGTTGATACACCCGCATCATTGAAGCTGATCGCTACGCCAACCACCACCTTCTGGAGGTTCCAGATGCTGGCCAGCATTTCAGCCGTCACGGAATCGGAGCTGGTGTATTTGAAGCGATTGAGCACATTGGCGTTGTTTTTGGCCGCATTGAACGCCTTGGCCGACAGCACAATCACATTCGGATAGATGCCGACCGAGCTGCGAATCGCTTCGCGCCCCGCATCAATATCGGTGATCGGATTATTGGCATCGTTTGTCCACTTGGCTGCAGCCAGATCGACCTTGTGATTGGCATCGTAGTTATTGGGATCACGCGCCAGCGCGGCCTGATCGTTTTCGAGCGCAAGGGATAGTGAGCTCATCACCATATTGACTGCTCGTGTTCCCAGATCGATGCCGGGCACAGCCTTGGCATCACGCAGGTGCTCGCGCGGCACCTGGCCTTCGAGCGAATCATCAACCAGCGCGAATGGCTTGCCGGTGTAGCCGAACTGCACGCGCTTGGTCGGTCCGCCTGGCACGCGGCGAGCCGCATAGAGCTTGAAGCTCTCTTTGCCGAACTCAATCACCTGGCCGCCGGATACCCCGACAGGCACGCGGGGGAACAGTGCGTTGCCGACATGCTCGGCGTGCTTGTAACCCTGAACTACGTTACTGAGGATCGGATCGATGACCCGCACCTGTGAATTATTCATACCCATATTTCAATCTCCTTAAGTTATCTGTTCTTAATTCTGGATCAGCAGCACTTCGATGAAGTCGCCGGCTGCGGCTGCGGCCTGTAGCGCCCGGCCAACTGTGACGCCTGTGGTTTTGGTAACAGCCCGGCCTGTTGCATCTGTTTCGACCGCAGCGCCCGCCGCAATAGCGCCGCCGGCCTCAACAATGGCCGTGCCGACCACATCGATCGCCAGGCCTGCATTCAGCGTGGCATCTTCCCTAGCCACGCCAAGGGTGTTGACCCCGGCGCCAGCCTGAGTGTTGCCGGGGGTGACAAAACGGTGCTTTGTGATTGCGCCAGATGCCACGATGGACAGTGTTAAAATGGAAATGGATTGCATACTCATGGTTTATTCTCCTGTTGAGACGGCCTTGACCGCAGTGATATAATCAACCTTGTTGGACTCCGCGAAGGCGATCGCTTTAGCATGGATCGCGGCCTTTTCGCTGTTCACCTCAAAACCGGCCGGCACATTCACAGTCACCCCCAGTCCTTTATCAACTTCATCGCCCGATGCGTGCTCACCGAATTCAACAACCTTCGGCTGCGCATCCAGATAGCCCTTCATAAATTCCAGCGGCGTTTTCTTCACAGTCTCCTCGCCTTCTGCGAAATCGACCGTGGCCTCATGCTCCAGGCCGGCCATGAACTCGATCAGATTATCTTTCTGCGCCGGCATCACCTTGCCTGCATTCACCAGCGCTTCGACAAAGTCGGCACACGCGCTGCGGTGTGCCAACCGCTCCCGCTCCACCAATGCCTGTTCACGCTCGGAGAACGCCGCATTCTGGGCATTCAGTTCTTCCTGCCGGGCATCCAGCTCCGCCTGTCTGGCGGCAAGTTCTTCAGGTGTCATCTCACCCTCCTTTAATGTTTTTTCTGAAAATGCAGGGGTGATTTCCCCTTGGGGTTGTTCTTTTTTTTCTTTCGCCGCTTCGGCCTGGAGATAATCAACGTCATATCCCGAGACGGCCACGTCGGCATCCTCTTTGCCGAACTTAGCCAGAATCCACTCACGCAGATTGCGCCACATACCAGCCTCGATACGATCCTCAAATTCTCCGAACTCCACCGTAAGGATATCGCCATCACCTTCCCCTTCCCCAAACTCAAACCCGCTGAGCCCTTTAATGGCAGGCGCCTGTGCGCCGAGAAAGCCAAGGTGACGCGGATACCATACGCCGGGAGCCGGGTTCAATTCATTGTCGGGGTGGTAGAAAGACATACTGCGTTTTTTGAAAGCGCCGGAGTTATGCAGCTCAGCAAAATCGGGATTCACCTGTTTGGGAGTGACATAAAAATCAGCACCATCCACAGCACATGATTCAATCCAGCCATAGGCCGGCGCCTTGCCTTCGGGATGGCCAATCACCAGGGGTGCTTCGTGCAGATCAGGGTTGTATGCTTTTGCGGACTCCGCCAGATCGGCAGCGGTAATGGTCACCTTCTGGCCAAGCCTTGTGGTGTGCGTGCCTGCGATAAATGCATGGATGGGTTTGGTTTCGCCTGCTTTCCTGTTTGCCATAGGGCGAACCATAGGGGGTAAAAAAAACGATCCCTCCGGAACCGCTTCCGCAGGGATCGCATCTTCACCTGTCATGGGTAAGATGCCTCGGTTATGCGGTATTGGCAAGGATTGGCCTGCGGCGGGACGCCCCTACAATGAAATGCGGTTATACATCGCGTAATGATTTCATTGCAGCGCAGCGGCAATATGATCATCGATGATGTGCAGAATCTCCGCCTCATCGTCGCTACTGATGCCCAGGAACGGCCGGGCGGGGATGGCGCCATCTTCCGAGCCGAACTGGTGGGTCGCGCCGTAGATCAGATTGGTGCCGAATTCCAGTTCATTGCCGCTGTTATTGTAGTGCAAGGATCCCATCAGGTCACCATGCTCAATCAACACCTTGTCAGCGTTCTTCTTTTTGCGCGCCAGCGTACTTTCGGCCAATGGCTCCCATTGCTTGCCTTCCGGATCCACGCCATCGGCAAAGCGCTGCCGGTGGGATCGAATCAGGTGTTCACCAATCTCCGTAAGTGCAGGGGATATATCTCCGGCCACCTGCGCCAGCCGCTTTAGCCTGGCTTTCACTTCCTTATCATCGTAGGTGATGTGGATAATGCTTGCGCCTGCCATGATAATCTCCTATAATGCTCCTGATCTCATGTGCGCTAGAGGGTTCCGGCTACCCGGCAATGACGTACAGAGAGAAAGGCTGCGCCGGAACGCAGCCTTTCTTATTTTACTGCGCGCTTATAGAGGCGAACCCCGCGCCTGTTCTTATCCACCTTCCGATTAAAATCATCTGAGCTTTCCGATGTGTGTACGGTTATGCCTTCCCATGCCCCGGTGTTGCGCTGCATAACAATCAAGGCAAGATATTGCTCGCCGCCAACAATGTAGCGACTCACATACGCTCGGCTGGTAATGGCTGTCGCCTCTTTGCGATGCCATTCAACCCACGTCCAAATCTCATCAGGATGCTTCAGGGAATCAGCCAGCATATTCAATTGCGCGCTGCGGGTACCTTTACCCATCTTCCACCTGCCAGAATCGTTTTTAAACATGGCATCAGAAATCACCACAGCCTCGCCGCTAACATCGGTGAAGATGACTGGTTTTCCTACATCTGCCTTAAATTGCTTCAGGAACAGTCGGGCATATTTTTCATCCTGCCCTTTTGGCATGGGCGGCAATAGCTTGTCCTTGGGAAACGAACGGGGATCCTGCATCAAATCCGGCGCGCCGCGCTCCGGCACCACCTTGAAATCATGTTTGCCGGTTTGGTCAAAGGGGAATGGAGATACATCACTGGCGCGCAGGGCGTGCGCATGCATCCAGGATGATCGACCCGGCGCATAAGCCCAGCCGGGGCCAACACCCTCAGGCACGGTGAGGGTGCGCGGATTCGGGCCGCGTGTGCCGATCTCCACTTTGCGCATGGAAAGATTGGGAGAGTCGGATATTTTCAGCCCCTTGCGATTCAATGCCGCCTTGCTGTGGCCGGTCACGGTGCATTTGCAGCCAAAACCATTCGGTGGGTAATTCGTATCCCAGAATGGATCATCCTTCGGCAGGATCAGGCCATCCCATTGCACATGCTGCTGACGGGCATTTTCAGATGCGGGCGAGTGGTGATATTGCCAGTAGTCCAGCTTCTGCAGCTGGGCATATCGTCCGGCCTGATAGCTGGTGCGCAGGTTGGTTTCATAGATCACGCGCGAACGCCAGCCGCGCTTGCCGTTATATTCCCAGCCATGCGCCTCTACGATGCGATCAAACTCTTTGCGGAATTCGGCCAGGGTAGAGCCGTTTTCAATAGCCTTCTGAACCGATGCCTGGAAATCCTCCAGCAGCGCCATGCGATTGGCGCCGGCCACCACAAAGGCGTGGTCATGATTGCCGTGGATCATATCTGTCCATGAGCGAGTTGGCAGCGCCAGTTTCTTTCTGAAAAAGGCGATCTGCGCATCAAACGGCAAAGAGCCGTGCTTCACCGCCATGAGAGATACTCTGTAACATAGTTATAACACGCTAGAGCAAGGGGGTTCGTTTTTTTGTGTCTGTTGGTGCGTCGGACTCTGTAAAAGCGACTCAGCGGCGATTCTGCGGGCTCACCTCTCACGGTTTACCTCATACTGCCCCGTCAACTCTGCCGTTGTCAATGCTTTGGCCATCACCTCGGTGATCTTCTCTGTGCTCATATCGCCCAGCAGCTCCGGCAGCCGGTTAGCGAATTCAGACAGATCGGCCACTTCATCGAGCAGGCCGCGCACCTGGTTAATCATGGCATCGGTGATCGGTGCAGCCTCTTTGGCCAACTGATCCGCCAGCAGCTCTGCAGCATCCGGCGCCGCCGCATGTTCGGCAAAGGATGCCGGGGGGCTGCCACCCGTCTTCGCGGGGGTGGCGGCAGGTGTGGTATTGGACATGGGCGCGGATGGATCCCCCAGCTTCACATCGTACTGCTCTTCCACATAGACCTGATCGAGATGGCGGCCGGATGCCTGGCTCAGCTTCAGATCGCGATCCGCCTTTTCACCCAGATCTTCGCAATCTTCCATATCGCGCCAGATATGCGGCGCTGCAGCACCGGGAAAGTTGAACTCGGTAAACCAGTACATCAGCGTTTCATTCAGCGTGTCCGAAAGCAGATCGGCATCGGATTTGGCAACGGCATCCTTGACCCCTTCATGCACATTACCCAGTGCCTGACTGCCGCGATCGCCCTGTGATGTGGTCAGCGTTTGCGACAGCACCGCCGTGGTAATGGCCTGATCCATGCGATCAATCAGTTGCTCATGCGTGCTGATGCCCGATTTTGCCGCCTCAATCAACTCCACTGCCATGCCTTCAGGTACTGCGGTGACCGAATTGGAACGCAGGGCGCGCAAGGCATCCAGCATCCTGTTTTTGGTCGCTTCATCGGCATCGGATGGATAAGTGCCCTTAGCCGATGGCGAGCCGAATTTATCGATAAACTGCAGCCACAGCCCCATGCCTTCGCGCTTGAATCGCACCGGCCAGTAGAGCCAGTAGCCCAGGCCAGTGCCATACGGGTTGTCATCATCCAGCCCGCCCACCGAATGCACGATGAATTTGCGCGGCGGCAGTTCTTCACCCTCAAAAGGCTTGTCACGTGTTTTCAGGCGCAGCACCGGCTCCAGCCGCAAGGCGCGCTTCACATCCTCATAACTGTTGCTGGCAGGCGTGCTGGTGTGCAGTGGTGCAAACACAAAACGCTGTGATCGCTTGATTTTGATCGCAGCCGGCCAGATCATGCCATCTTTGAGACTCCAGATGATTTCACCCACGCCCCAGCCCTTGAGCAGCGCCTGCAGCAGAAATCTCTCTGTCAGCCGATCAAAGCGCAGCGATCGAATCATCTCCTCCGCTGCTTCGGCGGCACGCTTATCCAGCGCCGAATCGCCGCCGGCGCGCACATCATAATCGCGCGATGTAACCGCTGTGATGCGTTGTTGCAGACATGATCGCACCCGATCATCACGATAGACATCCTCATAGACCGAGAGCTTGCCGCCCACGGATTTAAGTACTTTATCTTCATTGATGCGGATATTGCCCAGATAACCGCGCGTGATATCAACTTGCGGATCATCGCTGGCATACTCGATGGTGAGATCGCTGCTTATTTTTGTTGTACTTGTCATTTCACCACCCCGTCGACCGCAATAGCAGTGCCAGCGGCACATAGAGAGCCAGCAGCCAGACACTGATTGCATAGCGCCTGATACGCTTTTCCAGCGCCTGCGTGGATCGTTTGTTGATTTCATCCAGCGTGGAGAGCAGACGCGCTTCTGTTTGATGGTCGGCCAATGCGTAAGGCTCATTAAACTCAACCATCAGCATGCCGGGAAGGGTAGCCTGCTGTGGTGACATCAGCGCCACTGAGAGGGCAAAGCCGCAAGCAAAACCAAAAGCCAGCCACAGATCGGCATGATGACCGCCAAACAGCCCCGCCGCTGTAAACAACGCTGACGCGGCCAGCCATAGATGCCCCATGTTGCCCGCGCGTGTCACCACCGCCAGTTCACGTGCAATCAGGCGATCATGCATGCGCCGCGCTTCATCGATAAGCAGCTGCACCACTTCCTGCCTGGCCGGCTCCGGCAGTGGTGATGATTGCCCTGTTTCAACATTCAATACGACATTCAGTGCATCATCGTTACTCATGTTTAGCTTTGTCTTGTCAGCCATAAAAGACTCCTATCGCGCGCCGGAAATGCCGGCGCTTGCTCCCATAAATGCGCCATAGTCAATATCCATTTCGCCCGTGTAGGCGGAACGGTCGGATGGCTTCGCATCGGTTACAAAATCAACGTCGGCAACCGGCGTGGATGCCGCCTCGCAGGCCAGCGCCAGCGCCCAGAAGCGGTCGGCATGGCCGGCGGCGGTGCGTTCGGCGGTGAAGCGGATGTTGCCGGCGGCAGTGACCGTTTTGGTGACGGCACGCAGATCGGCGCGCACCACCGGATCGTAGGGGATGCGCAACTTGCGATCCTCCATGCGGCCGCGCACCGGATAGGCCATCGCCTCTTTGACTTGCCCGGAGAAGGTGACCAGCTCCACGCGATGCGCACCGAACTTCGCCTGGGCATCATCGCCCCAGCCGATGCCGAGGCCTGTATAGTCGAAATCGGTGCGGCGGCAGTGCGCAATCCACGGCCAGATGATCTTCTCCTGATCCGGCTTGCTCATCTTCTTCAGCGTGATGATCTTGCGCGTATAGAAGACATCGCCCAGTTTCTCGATAATCCACAGCACGGTCAGATCGCTGGTGCGGCCGATATCGAGCCCGGCATAGAATTGCCGCTTCGATGCAGTGCTGACAAACGCATCGTAATCGATTTCCCAGGGCTCACCGGCGCCATATTCGCATGAGGCGATCAGGTCGTATTCCAGGAAGGCGCCATCATCATCGCCCGGGATGCACATATATTCCTGCTGGAATGATTCATCGTCAGCACAGCCATTGCGGATAAAGTCGAAATAGTCCGCCTCATCCATATCCTGCTGCTCGGCGTCAACTGGCAGCGCCTGCTGCAGTTTGTAGAGGAAGCCCTGATCGAGCGCATCCTGCAGCGTCACTCTGTGCAGGCTCAGCTTTTTCGGATTGCCTTTTTCCCTGGCTTCGGTGATCAGTTCATTGAAGAAGTTCTTACTGCCGCGATGGGTGGAGATCACCTCCATCTGGCCGCCCCATGTCAGGCCTGGGTAGGCAATGCTCCACATCTGGCGCGGATCGTTGCCGAGGGCAAACTCATCGAGCACACGGCCGCCGCGCTTGCCGGCCTGCGCATCGGGGTTGGAGCTCATGGAGTAGATGCAGCGGCCGGAGGCGAAACGCAGCACCTGCGCGGAGATGTTGCGCTTCTCATCGAGCACCACCTCGCCCAGATCCTGCGCAGCGGCATCGAATGCCTTCGCCCACATCTTGCAATCCATCAGAAACAGCTTGGCCTGAATCTCATCGCGGGAAGATACCCACATGTCCCACTTTGCACCGGCCACAGAAACCCGCTCAACCAGCGGATAGGCAGTGCTCCACGATAAGCCGATCTGGCGCGACTTCTCCATCAATTTCAGCCGGGATCGATCCTTGATCCAGCGCTCCTGATACGGGAGAAAGATCGCGTCGGGGTTGGCGGGGATGCATTTTGCGCGACCCATGCGGCTAGCCTACCTCATGCCCAATACGTCGCGCCGGATCCGCTCCACTGTTTCGGGTGATACACCGGCCTGTGCCGCCACGGCGCCGGCCTTCTCGGCCGCCTCTTCGCGGGCGCGCCGGCGCTCATCTTCACGGATATCGCGCTCGCGATCTTCATTGATGGCTGCGGCTTTCTCCAACCGTCCGATCGTCAGCGCCATGCTGTTGAGCATATCCTCATCCATCTCGATGGTGCCATTGTAAGCATCGCGCGTTTTGGCGAAGGCGAGCAGCTGCAGCATCTGGTTGGTGGTGCGGTTGGTGTGCACCGGATCACCGGCGAACTCGCGCTCCATCGCGCGGATCTCCTGCATGCGCGCCGATATCGATTTCTGCCGCTTGCCGAGCCGCGCCACTGCCGAGCGGCTGATCGGCTCATCCAGCTCAATGCCGCGCGCTTTGATCTGCGCCATCAGCCAGCGGTGATGGCCATCATAATCGCGATGGCCGGACTCCCGGATGCGATCGATCAGCTCATCACGCAGATCCTGCGGTAGTTGCGATATTTTACTCGGTGGCGCCATTATTCCCCCGGTCTCGGGCGAGCCACGCCCGGGTGACGCGCACGCCCCATGCCGACATCCACGCCGCGCTGGGTGGCCTTGGCCACAATCATCCCCGCGCCAGCCCGCTCTGTCGTAATCAGCCCCTGCTCTTCCAGCCAAGCGATATCCGCGCTCACCACATCGGCCGACACGCTGTGGCCATACTCCGAGAGCAGGCCATGCAGCACATAGTGATTGATGGCGTAATCCGGATCATCCGCCAGCGCGCGGAGAATCACCAAGCGACGATGCTCGCGTTCAATATCAGACAGTGCCATTACTTCTCCTTATTGATCAGGAATTCATGGATCAGATCCAGCGTGTGCATCTTGCCTTTGATCTCGGAGAGCTGGCGATCCATATTGTTCATGCGTTCGTATAGTGGCTTTAGTTCAGGGTGACCCACCGCAGACTTCAAGCGCTCTTCAATATGCGCCAGCTGCACAGCGTGCGTCTCCAGCTGCTCCTTGGTCACTTTGTTTTTGTTGCTGTTCCAGACAAAGAACCAGAGGCTGAGATTGATCGCGATCACAATCAGCTGCAGGATTAATCGGATATCCTGATAGTTCAGATGCATCACCATCGCTCCTGCATCTGCTGGCACTGCACGCAGCGCACCGCATGTGGCAGCACAGCCAATCGCGCCGGCGGGATCAGTGCATCGCATTCGCAGCACACACGTTCACCATCATCATTCAGGCAAGGCGATTCATGGCGCGCCTGTGTGACGCGGGCAATGGCATCGGCGCGGGCGTTCGCCTCGTGTTGCTCTGCCAGATCAGCGAGATCAGCCATGCTGCCCCTCCCCGATGATTCTGGTTTTATCTTTGGAGCCCGCAGAGCTGCCGAACCAAAAGTTGAGGATCTGCACCTGTGCGGCCGTGAGGATGCCGATCAGCGACCCGAAGAGGATCTGTTGCTGATCGGGTACGGCTACCTTGCCGGCCATAAAGCAATACATGACCACGCCGTAGGCGATGGTATAGGCGACGGATAACACCACCTGCGGCTCTTTGCCTGTTTTCGCGGCCATCTGCCGGGCGCTATCGCGATCATGGGCGGCGATCTTCTCTGCCTCCAGCCCCAGCTTCTTCAGCTGCACCTTGAATGCTTGATCCGCCTCTTTGAGCTTGAGCAACTGCTCCGGTGTCGCCTTGGCGACCGCGCTGGCCAGCTGCTCCTGCTCCTGCCCCTCCTGCGGCGTGACACCCAACGCATTCAGCCCGGCGCGCACCGCAGTGCCGGCCAATGGCCCCCCGATCACTGTGGCGATGGTGGGCGCGATGGTGGATAGCATCCCCTTCAGATCAAAGCTCATCTGCTTGCTCCCCGGCAGCTTTTTGGGCACTGGCCTGCAGGCAAGCGAGCGCCTTTTCATAGAAGGCCATACGCTCCTCCAAGCCATTGTAGCCACCGTTGATGATGCGGGTGATGCGGCGCATATCGCCAACATCGGCCAGATCATTGAGCGCGTGTTGATCCCAGAACCATGCCGCCGACATCGCCACCAGCCCCGGCTGCTCCAGTAGGTGCGGCGCATTGACAAAATCGATGCCCAATGCGCGGCTGGCCGCGGTGTAATTGTTGCGGCCGGTCAGCTGGATCAATCCGCGCCCCATAAACCGCTTGCCATCTCCCGGTTCGGTGTTGCCAAGATCGATGCGCCCTTCGTAGCGTTGCTGCCAGGGCATCGGTCCCCAGATCTCTTTCACATAGCGTAGCCGGCCGGATTCATGACCGACCTGGGCAACAAATGCGGCGATGCGCAATGGCGAATTGATCTCAAAGCATCTGCAAGCCCACGTCACCAGCGGGCTCCACTTTTCAGCACGCGCCTTTGGAATGCCGAATACATCCATCAATTGTTGTGCGGTGATCTGCATCTGATACGCCCCTCCATC
>JALUXN010000013.1 GCA_027018975.1 Mariprofundaceae bacterium
GTTCAGTGGCGGCGACCAGTGTGGTGTGGCGGTGTTCGCTGACTGCCCGAACCAGCATGCGCCCCATGCGCCCGGAGGCACCGGCGACGATGATGCGTTGTGGATGGCTCACTTGCTCTCTCCGGCGAGTTCATCCCAGAACTCCTTGACCTTGTCGAGGAATGAAGAGCGCTCGGGATAGAGCTCATCGCCCGCCTCGTTGGCGAATTCGCGCAGCAGCTGTTCTTGGCGGGCGCTCATCTTCTTCGGCACAGCGATCTGGACGCGCACATAGAGATCGCCTTTTTGGTTGCCGGAGCGGACATCGGTGACGCCGTGACCGCGCAGCCGGAAGACGCGCCCCGCCTCGGTGCCGGCTGGAATCTTGATCTTCACGCGGCCGTTGAGGGTCGGCGCTTCCACTTCTGCGCCGAGGGTCGCCTGTGGGAAGGTGATCGGCATGGTGCAGTAGAGATCGGCGCCATCGCGCTCGAAGATCGGATGCTCTTTGAGGTTGATCACCACATAGAGATCACCGGGTGGCGTGCCGTTCTGCCCCGCTTCGCCTTCGCCGGCGACACGTACCTGTGCGCCATCATAGACGCCGGCAGGGACTTTGATCTTTAGCTTCTTCTCCACTTTGACACGCCCGGCGCCGCCGCACTCGATGCAGGGTGATTCGATGCGTGTGCCGGAGCCGTGACAGGTCGGGCAGGTGCGGCGCACGGCGAAGAAGCCCTGCTGCATCTGTACTTGGCCGTGACCGCCGCAGGTGTTACACGGCACCGGCGATGTGCCGGGACGGGCACCGGAGCCGCGGCAGGTTTTGCACGTCTCATGTTTGGGAATCTTCAGCTCGACTTCGTGACCGGCGGCCGCCTCCTCCAGTGTCATGCTGAGATTGTAGCGCAGGTCGCTACCGCGTGAAGCGCGGCCACCGCCCCCGCCAAAGCCGAACATGTCGCCGAAGACGTCGCCGAACATATCGCCGAAATCACGGAAGGCGTGTGAATCCTGCGCGCCGCGACCCCAAAAATCCTGCATCTGCTCATCGACACCGGCGTGACCATATTGATCATAACGACTGCGCTTCTCCGCATCGGTCAGCACCTCGTAGGCTTCGGTCACTTCACGGAACTTCTCCGCCGCCACCTCATCATCCGGATTGCGATCCGGGTGATACTTCATGGCCAGCTTACGGTAAGCCCGCTTGATGGTGTTCTCATCGGCATCTTTGGCGACGCCCAGCACTTCATAGTAATCGCGTTTGGACACTACTGCTCCTTCACTTCGCTTGTTCGTTCGATCATCCGCCAATCCAATCAGATCAACTGAAAAAATAAAAGGAGCAGCGAATATCTCTATTCACCGCTCCTTTCTCTGCGCGTTCAGTCGTTACTTCTTGCTGTTGTCATCAACAACTTCTGCATCGACAACCTCGGCATCTTGAGCGGCACTCTTGTCGCTGCTGCCCGACGCTGCGGCGTCGGCTGCGCCTGCGGCACCACCAGCTTCTGCTTCCTGCTGCATCTGCTGGTAGATCACTTCGCCAAGCTTCTGCGACTTCTCGGCGAGGTTCTTCTCCGCCGCTTCGATGGCGCCGGTATCGCCGCCTTCGATCGCTTTCTTCAGCTCCTCGAGTGCGCCCTCGATGCCTTTGCGGGTCTCTTCGTCCACCTTGTCGCCATGCTCTTTGAGTGACTTCTCGGTGGAGTAAACCAGCGCATCGGCACGGTTTTTCGCCTCGATCTGCTCTTTCAGCTTCTTATCCGCTTCGGCATTGGCCTCGGCATCCTTCTTCATGCGCTCGATCTCCTCCTCGCTGAGGCCGGAGCCGGACTCGATGCGGATGGAGGTCTCTTTGCCAGTACCCTTATCCTTGGCATGCACATGCAGAATGCCGTTGGAGTCGATGTCGAAGGTCACCTCGATCTGCGGCATGCCGCGTGGTGCCGGCGCGATCCCCTCCAGATTGAAGAGGCCGAGCTGCTTGTTGGCCGAGAAGAGCTCGCGCTCACCCTGCGCCACTTTGATGGTCACAGCCGTCTGGTTGTCGGCTGCGGTGGTGTAGGTCTGGCTCTTCTTGGTCGGGATGGTGGTGTTCTTCTCGATGATCTTGTTGAACAGACCACCCTCGACCTCGATGCCGAGTGACAGCGGTGTGACGTCGAGCAGCAGCACGTCGGTCACATCACCGGTCAAGACCGCGCCCTGAATGGCCGCACCGATGGCCACAACCTCATCCGGGTTCACACCCTTGTGCGGCTCGGTGCCGAAGAATTCGGCCACCTTCTGCTGCACTAGCGGCATACGGGTCTGGCCACCGACCAGCACCACTTCGTCGATGTCGGAGGCTTTGACGCCGGCATCTTTGAGTGCCTGCCGGCAGGGCTCGAGTGATTTGTCAACCAGATCGCCCACGAGGCTCTCGAACTTCGCGCGGGTCACCTTGATCAGCAGATGCTTCGGCCCGGAGGCGTCAGCCGTGATGAAGGGCAGGTTAACCTCGGTCTGCTGGCTGGATGAGAGCTCGATCTTGGCCTTCTCCGCCGCCTCTTTCAGGCGCTGCAGTGCCAGCTTGTCGCTCATCAGGTCAACGCCGTGCTCCTTCTGGAACTCCTCGGCCAGATATTTGATCAATGTCTGGTCGAAATCCTCACCGCCGAGGAAGGTATCACCGTTGGTGGATTTCACCTCGAAGACACCGTCGCCGATCTCCAAAATAGAGATATCGAAGGTACCACCGCCAAGATCGTAAACGGCGATCAGATGGTTCTCTTCGGTCTTATCGAGGCCGTAAGCGAGTGCAGCCGCAGTCGGCTCATTGACGATACGCAGGACATTGAGTCCGGCGATGGCGCCGGCATCTTTGGTCGCCTGACGCTGGGAGTCGTTGAAGTAGGCCGGTACGGTGATCACCGCATCTTTGACCTCTTCACCGAGATAATCCTCGGCGGTCTTCTTCATCTTCTGCAGGGTGATGGCGGAGATCTCCTGCGGACTCATCTTCTTACCGTTGCTCTCCACCCATGCATCGCCATTGTCGGCGGCGACAATCGGGTAGGAGACGAGGCCGCGATGGTGTTTGGTCTCTTCAGAATCGAATTTGCGGCCGATCAGACGTTTGACCGCGTAGAATGTGTTGTCCGGATTGGTCACCATCTGACGTTTGGCTGCTGCGCCGACGAGTCGTTCGTCGTTGGCAAATGCGACAATCGATGGTGTGGTGTTGTCGCCCTCTGAGTTGGCAATCACTTTTGCCTTGTCGCCTTCCATGACTGCGACACATGAGTTGGTGGTGCCGAGGTCAATACCTATTACTTTTGCCATTGTGCTATCTCCTTGTGTGATTTTTTGACATGTTCGGTTCTGCTGTTGCCGGGATTTATGGGGTGGGTTGCGCGGCAGTTCAACCCGTGTGCTGTTTTTTTTATTGGCTACTACGCCGGGCCGCTGGAAACCAGCACTTTGGCCGGCCGGATCAGGCGCCCATTGAGGGTGTAACCAGCCACATGCTGGGCGATGACCGTCCCCTCCGGTTGATCGCTGGGCATCTGCGTCAACGCCTCGTGCAGGTGCGGGTCAAACGGGTTGCCCACCGCATCGATGCGCTCGACCTGAAAACGCTTCATCATCTCATGCCAGCTGTTGAGGGTGAGCTTCACCCCTTCGCGCACGGCCGCCTCGTTGCCCTCTTCAGACTCCAGCGCCCGTTCAAGGTTGTCGATCACCTCCAGCAGCTCGGTGGCGAATTTTTCGATGGCATATTTATGGGCATCGGCCACTTCGCGCTGGGTGCGTTTGCGTAGATTATCCATCTCGGCATGCAAGCGCAGCTGCTTATCCTTCAGCTCGGCAATCTCCTGCTGCGCCGCCTCCAACGGATCAACCTCCGCCTCCGGTTGAATCTCATCGCCGTTCTCATCGAGTTCGATGGTTTCGGGTGCAGCGTCGTCGGTTTCGGTGGTGCTGTTCTGCGGTTCTTCTTGCTTGCTCATGGTTAACTCCTGCGTGCAATGTGAAATTTCAGCTCGCACCTGTAGGGCATGGCTATGCGTATTTCAAGTGTTAGCGGATGAATTGGATATCGAGGGTGCGCATGTAGGTGTGCAGGCCGGCATCTTGGACGGGGAAAACGTAGGCGTCCTGATCCGATTCGTTGTGGTGGGAGTGCCACCAGCCGGGCGGGGTGACGAAGACGCTATTGCTCTCCCATACCGCTTTGACCGGATTGATGATATTGCCGGCTGCATCGACTGCTTTGCCGATCAGCGTGTAGGTATCCGGCCCTGCCGAGACAGCCAAGTCGAGCGCCACGGACTGATGGCGGTGCGGCTTCTGCACTTCACCCTTGGGCAGCAGATTGAACAGCGACCACATGGTGTGGGTCATCGTTTTGGTGCGGCTGCTGGCGCGATTACCGAGGATGATGCCAATGCGGTTGCGCTGTTCGCGCAGCGCCGGTTCACGGAGTTCAGCGACGCTCTGCTGCATGCTGGTGTGGCTGTAGAAGGCGGGCTGGAACATGGCGCGGCTCGGGGTGACGCCCATGTACTGCAGCAGCGGTGCATCGTGCGTCCAGTAGAGGGCGCTATCCTCATCCGCGATATGGGTGGCGCCGGCGTTGCAGGGGAGGGTGAAGGCATCCCCCGCTTGCCAATCGATGGTGCCGAACGGCGTTTCGCTTCGGCCGCTGCCACGCATCACGAAATAGACCTCCGAGGTGGCTGCGACACAGGTCTGG
>JALUXN010000014.1 GCA_027018975.1 Mariprofundaceae bacterium
CCGGTTTTCCCCGCTCACCTCCCGCAACTCGCTGCGCGACTGCTGCAACTCCGCCGCCAATTTCGCCGCCACCTGCCCTTCCAACCGCTCCAACTGCGCCGCCAACGCCGCAACATCATCCGCCGCCTCATCACCACCCACCTGCCGTCTCAATATCCACAGCTGCAGACCCACAATGACCAACAGGCCGGCGATCACAATCATCATATCACTCATGCTTTACCCCTCTCTTCTGGCCCAAGACAGCACACGTGCAGGCAACGGTTCTCGCAACTGCCAATGGATCGACATCGGTTTGGAACCACTATGTTTCACATAACGCAGTGCACCGGCAAATAGATACGGCGCTGTGAGGCCGTTCGGTAATTTCTTCCGCTCACGAATGAACAGTAACGGCGTATAGCCTCGCTGCTCATGTTCAATATAACGTCGGCCAGTCATGCTCTGATCACTCGTCGCAGATTGACTCTGCCAGTGAAACAGGCGATCTGTGATGGCGTAGTCCTCGTACATCGTAGTGGGTGAAAAATCGGACTCCGCCTTATTGATGTCAGCAAAAAAGACATCAAGCTGACGTTCAGGCAGATGCAACACACCCTCTTTCGATGAATATGGCGACTCAAAATCACCCTTGCCTAGTGCCAAGAGAATCTGTTCCCTGGTGTATGAGGCGTGCAGTAGCAGACAGCCTGTGTGATCAGGCAGTCGTTTGACTGGCAGTGGCGTGCGATGTGCCAGTAGCCAATCCATGAGCTCAATCAAATCACGCTTGAATCCTGCCTGTGATACCACAAACGCTTGTGCATCCTGCAGTGACAGATCTCTATCTTTCCCCCACAACACGCAATACAGCAGCGCAGGAGTTAACGCTTCATGACTCTGGCCATCGATCAGCAGTCGTTTCATATCAGCAATCAGATAGGGGTCATCCATGAGAGAGAGTCGTCGTAAACCATCCGCCAGCTGTTTCGCGCGCAGGCGCAGTGACGCCTCCACCGACTTCTCTGCAGCTTGCGCCAATAAGATGCTCGGTAGTCCATGCCGATATAATTCATCGGGATAGTGCAAACAGAGATAATCCAATATCTGCGGCAGTGATGGTTGCTCAGTGCACTGATGCTGTAATTGACGCAACTCCTGCAACAGTGATTTGCCTCTCAAGGCGGCCATGGATTGCTTGATATTCTCCAATACATACGCCTTCGCTTGCCGCTCCAGATAGATCACACAACCCGTTGGCACAAATGGCATACCCTGCTCAATCTGCTTTTGGACATGCACTGCCGGCTGGCTGCTTAATGCTTGGAAACGTTTGGCATAGCGGAATTTTCTGTGCTGCGGCGCGATGAAGTCGAGCACCGTGACATGCGATTTCTCGTGATGCAAACGCAGCCCCCGCCCAAGTTGTTGAAGAAAAATGGTCAGGCTCTCTGTCGGTCGTAAAAAGAGCACCGTATCCACACTGGGAATATCGACGCCCTCATTGTAGAGGTCGACTGTAAAAATGCAGTTGATCTTGCGCTGCTCCAAGGCCTGTTGTGCTTGTCGCCGTGCCTCTTTCGCAGTTTGTGCGCTCAATGCTATTGCCGGCAACCCGTGACCAGAGCAAAATGCCGCCATAAACTCGGCATGTTGCACACTCACACAAAATCCAAGCGCGCGAATGTGTGTCAAATCGGCGAGATATCGCTCCATCTGACTCAACACCCATTGGGCACGAGCAGCATTATGGCTAATGCGGGCATCTAATTCAGATTGAACATAGCCCCCTTTGCGCCACCCCATCGAGGAAAAATCAAGCCCTTCCAGATCAGGAATACCGTAATAGTGAAACGGCGACAACAGCGCCCGTTCAATTGCTTCAGGCAACCGCATCTCATGTGTGAAGCCACCACCAAAGTCAGCGCGAATATCACTGCCATCACTGCGCTCCGGCGTTGCCGTCAATCCCAACAACACCTGCGGTTGAATATGCGCCATGAGGCTCTGATAGGTGGCCGCAGCAGCATGGTGTGCTTCGTCCAAAACAACATACTCAAAATGCGCCGGCGGCAAACGATCCAACCCCTTGCTGTGCCAACTGGCCACCGTACAAAACAGGTGATCGAACTGGCTCGGCTGCGCATCGCCCACAACCAACTCAGCAAAACTGCCATCACGCAGTACCTGGCGAAAACTGGCGCGTGCCTGCCTCAGTATCTCCTCTCGGTGCGCCAAAAAAAGTAATCGTGGCCGGCTCGCTGCCTGATCACAGTAGGCGCGATAATCGAATGCAGCGACCATTGTTTTGCCTGTTCCGGTTGCGGCGATAACCAGATGTTTACGCTTGCCAGCGGTGCGTTCTGCGGCAATGTCTTCCAGAATCGTTTGCTGGAATCCGAAGGGGCGGATATCAAACAGCGGCATTGCATCATCTGCTTCGGTTGCGCGTTCACTGGCCAACGCAGCGCGTAGCTCTGGCAGATTGATTGCACGACACGGCGTAAACTCCGACGCATCCTCCCAATGCGACTCAAATGTCGCTACAGCATGGCGCCAGAGATGTTCTGTTTCATACTGACTGACTTTGACCGTCCACTCCAACCCCTCATCAAGGGCAGCCTTCGAAACATTAGCCGAGCCGATGTATGCCGAGCCAAATCCTGTCAGGCGGTGAAAAATATAGGCTTTGGCATGTAGCCGCGTCCGTTTGGTGTCATAAGAGATGCGAATTTCGGTATTGGACAGCTGCAACAGCGTTTCAATGGCTTTGATGTCAGTCGCGCCCATGTAGAAGGTGGTTGCGATACGCAATCGTGGACCACCATCTGCAGCAGGGCTCTGGGTAAAATCACGCAGCACATCCAACAGCGGAATCAGACCAGAAAATTTAATGAATGACACCAACCAATCGGCACGGTCGCAACTGGCCAGCTCCTTCTGCAACTGTGCACGCAGCGCGGGGCTGCGTGATGAGCCGGTGAGCAGCGCAGAGACAGAGAGCGGCGTATCGGGGCGTGGTGGCTCGTGCATCCGTCTCCCGGTATCGTCATCCGACGGTTTGATCGCCGTCAATGCGTTTGCGGTCTGTGGCAAGATGTGTGGCAAAAAAACGTGCAGAAACTGCGCCGAATCAAGCGCTTTCTGCAGCGATTCTCTCCACCGATCAACCCCTGTTTTGGTGAATACCTGCTCGGAAAGATAATCCGCAAACACCTTGGCAAGGCGCGTTGCGATTTTTTCAGGTAACTCTGCACGGTCAATTGCCGACCAGATCGCCTCATGCTCTTGGCCCGCTTCAAGCAACCGGCGTTTTAACTCAGGCGTTTGAAGCAGGTCATAGAGACCGGGTGGCAGCGATTCCATGCGTTGTTTCAGATCTGTTTCGTCGCCATCAGTCTACTCACCCAGCATCCCCGCCACGGCATCGAGGGCGGATTTGAGTTTTTCCGGCTCGCTGCCGCCGGCCATAGCCAAGTCGGGTTTTCCGCCGCCTTTGCCGCCGCAGAGGGTGGCGACTTGGCGGACGAGGTTGCCGGCGTGGAAGTGGCCGACGCGGTCTTGGGTGACACCGGCGACCAGTTGGACTTTGGCGCCGTTCTTCTGGCCGAAGACGAGCACGCCCGATTTGAGTTTGCCCTTGGCTTTATCCATGAAGTCGCGCATGTCCTGCACACCTGAAACTTCCGCGACGAGCAGCGGCACGCCGTTCACCTCCACCGCCTGCTTGATGAGATCATCGAGCATGCCGGTGGCCTGTTTGGCGCGTAGCGCGGTCAGCTCCCGCTCGCTCTCTTTCAGCCGCGCCTGCAGCGTTTCGACCGCTTCGGCCGCCTCAAACGGACGTGTTTTGAGCAGGCCGGCGAGCTGATCCAGTGTCGTCAAATCGGCGACGTAGCTTGCGTAGGCGGCGTGACCGGTAAGCGCCTCGATGCGCCGCACACCGGCGGCGATGCCGCTCTCGGAGACGATGCGGAACGGGCCGATATCACCGGTTCGGCGCACATGCGTACCGCCGCAGAGCTCGGTCGAGAAGCCGGCGGTGACGACGCGCACCTCATCGCCATATTTCTCGCCGAACAGCGCCATCGCGCCGCTTGCCACCGCCTCCTCCTGCGTCATCAGCTGCGTGGTGACAGGGTCGTTGGCGATGATTTCGGCATTGACCGCCGCTTCGATCTGGCGCAGTTCATCCTTGCTAATCGGCTGGAAGTGATTGAAATCAAAGCGCAGTCGCGCCTCGTTGACCAAGGAGCCGGCCTGTTTGACATGCTCGCCGAGCGTGCTGCGCAGCACCGCATGCAGCAGATGGGTGGCGGTATGGTTGCGGCGGATCGCATCGCGCCGTTGGCCATCAACCGCCAACTCAACCACCGCGCCCTGCGCCACGCTCCCCTCGCGCACCCGGCCGATATGGACAAAGAGATCGCTGAGCAGCTTCTTCGTATCCTCCACCACAAAGGCGCCATCCGCCAGCGCGATCGTGCCGGTATCGCCCGTCTGACCACCCGATTCGCCATAAAACGGCGTCTGATTGGTGACCAGCCAGCCGGCATCGCCCGCATTCAGCTGCGACACCGACTCGCCATCGCGCAGCAGGCCGGTGACCACGCCCTCGGCTGTGATCGTCTCATAGCCCAAAAACTCCGTCGGCCCATGCGCTTCACGCAGATCAAAGATCGCCTTCGGCAGCGCCGCCTCGCCGGAGCCACCCCACGCCGCCCGCGCCCGTGCACGCTGCTCCTCCATGCAGGCATGGAAGCCGTCGAGATCGAGCTGCACATCCGAACCCTTGAGAATATCGGCAGTGAGATCGGTGGGGAATCCGTAGGTGTCGTAGAGCGTGAAGAGTGTCTGACCGGGGATGGTACCGCCCGCACCCGCATCGGCCGCTGCCTGCTCGACCAGTTTCAAGCCCTTGTCGAGCGTCTTGATAAAGCGCTCCTCTTCGATGCGAATCACATGCTCGATATTGGACTGATTCTCCCGCAGTTCGGTGAAATGGCTGCCCATCTCCGCCACCAGCGACTCCACCAGCCGATAGATGAATGCCTCATGCATGCCGAGCAGACGCCCATGCCGGCAGGCGCGGCGCAGAATCCGGCGCAGCACAAATCCGCGCCCCTCATTGCTCGGCAACACACCATCAGCCAGCAGGAAGGAGACCGAGCGCAGATGGTCGGCCAGCACTCGCAGCGATACATCCTGCGCCGCATCTTCGCCGAAATGGACGCCGGTAAGCTGGCAGGCGCTGGCGATCAGGTTTTTGAATAGGTCGATGTCGTAATTGTTGTGCACGCCCTGCATCACCGCCGCGATCCGCTCCAGCCCCATGCCGGTATCGACACTCGGCTTGGGCAGCGGATGCAGCACGCCGTCGGCATCGCGGTCATACTGCATGAAGACCAGATTCCAGATCTCGATGAAGCGGTCGCCATCCTCTTCGGGGCTCCCGGGCGGGCCACCCCAGACATCGGCGCCATGATCGTAAAAAATCTCCGAGCAGGGGCCGCAGGGGCCGGTGTCGCCCATCGACCAGAAATTATCTTTGGCACCAATACGGGCGATCTTGTCGGCCGGCAGACCGATCTCGTCATGCCAAATATCATACGCCTCGTCATCCTCTTCAAAGACGGTGACAAACAGCAGCGCCGGATCGAGTTTCAGCTCGCCGGTGAGGAACTCCCACGCATAGGCGATCGCCTCATGCTTGAAATAGTCGCCGAAGGAGAAATTGCCGAGCATCTCGAAAAAGGTGTGGTGGCGGGCGGTGTGGCCGACATTTTCGAGGTCGTTATGCTTGCCGCCGGCACGCACACACTTCTGCGAAGATGTCGCTGTCACATAGGAGCGCGTCTCGTTGCCGAGAAAGACATTTTTGAAGGGCACCATGCCGGCATTGGTGAACATCAGCGTCGGGTCGCCATGCGGCACCAGCGAGCTGGAATCGACCGCTGTGTGCCCCTTGCTCACGAAATAGTCGAGAAATTTTTGTCGAATCTCAGATGTTTTCACCGGACTCCTCCACTTCCTGGCTCGCAGCTTCGATGTGTATCCCGCGCTCACCCATCGCGATGCAATACGCGCAGGATCACCTCGCTGCGATAACCCTTACTCTGCAAAAAACGCGCCTGCCGCTGCCAGACGCGTTGTTCCTCAAAACGGCGACCCGCCGGATCGCGGCTCTCAATCAGTGCCCGCGCCGACGCCTCCGCATCAAATTCCGCTTCGGCGGCCGCCAGTGCTCTCTCCACCGCCGATGCCTCTGCGCCCTTCTCGCGAGCACGCTTGGCCGCCAGCCACGGCGCCTCGCCCTTGTTGATGCGCGAGCGGATGAAGGACTCGGCGAAGCGTGTTTCGCTGAGATAATCCGCCGCCACCAAACGATCCAGCACCGAGGCAATCACCGCCGTTTCATAGCCACGGGCGGCGAGTTTCTGCTTCAGGGCGCGGCGATTCTGCTCGCGGCCGGCCAGCAGGCGGAGGGCGTAGTTGTAGGCTGCCTGCTCCGCCTTGTCGGCGTCGCTACTCAGCGGTCGCCACCTCGTCGTCATCAATCAAACCGAGCGCCTTGCGCACACCCAGTTCCACCTCGTCGAGCATCTCCGGATGCTCCTTGAGGAAGCGGATCGCATTATCGCGCCCCTGGCCGATCTTCTCGTTATCCTTGGCATACCAGGCGCCGCTCTTGTTGATCAGGCCGTACTGCACACCCATATCGAGCACTTCGCCGGCATGCGAAACGCCCTCGCCGTACATAATCGAAAACTCCGCCTTTTTGAATGGCGGCGCGACTTTGTTCTTCACCACTTTGACGCGCGTATCATTACCAAGAATCTCGTCGCCCTTCTTGATCGAGCCGATGCGGCGCACATCGAGGCGTACCGAGGCGTAAAACTTCAGCGCATTGCCGCCGGTGGTGGTTTCGGGGTTGCCGAACATCACACCGATCTTCATGCGGATCTGGTTGATAAAGATGATGGTGGTCTGAGAGCGGGAGATGGAGCCAGTCAGCTTACGCAGCGCCTGACTCATCAGCCGCGCCTGCAAGCCCATGTGCGAATCGCCCATGTCGCCTTCCAGCTCCGCCTTGGGGGTCAGCGCGGCGACAGAATCGACCACGATAATATCGAGTGCACCGGAGCGGGTGAGCATATCGACCACCTCCAGCGCCTGTTCGCCCGAGTCGGGCTGCGAGACCAGCAGATTCTCCACATCGACACCGAGATTCTCGGCATAGGTCGGATCGAGCGCATGCTCGGCATCGACAAAGGCCGCCTGTCCGCCCAACCGTTGCGCCTCGGCCACCGCATGTAGCGCCAACGTGGTCTTACCGGAAGATTCCGGGCCATACACCTCAATCACACGGCCGCGCGGATAACCTCCGACACCGAGTGCGGCATCCAGCGCCAACGAGCCGCTGGGGATCACATCCACTGCCACCTTGCCCTGATCGCCAAGGCGCATCACCGTCCCCTTGCCAAACTGCCGCTCAATCTGGCTTAACGCCGTATCCAGTGCTTTTGCTTTATCAGACATATCAACCTCGTTTTGTATGACTCCGTAAAAAGCCCATCCGTGGTCTTTTTACTCTACGGATAGCGAAAACGTGGTTTCCACTATCCTTACAAATCAGACACTAGGGGTCTGATTTGCGCGCCCGTCCATGGGCGCGGTGATGGCTTTTGCAACACCATCATTCATAGCTACGCGAACGGTAGCATGGTCACATAGCGTGTCACGCTCCGGCAGAAGAGTTCAAACGACCAGCCTGAGGCAACCACATCACTTCATTGACAGAAACACCACCACGTCACCCCCGAATGCCTCTATCGGGGATCCATTGCTGCGTGGATTCCCGACAAAACCCTCGGGAATGACCGGTTCTTATGCACGCTCTGACCATTACTCCGCACATTTTTGGTTCGTCTTGTTACGCCGCTCACTGCGCCTTCTCGCCTCCGCCTCTCGCCAAGCGGCAATGGCGGCGTGATCGCCAGATAGCAGGACATCCGGCACCGACTTCCCCTCAAAACAGGCGGGGCGCGTGTAGTGCGGCCAGTCGAGAATCCCCTCTTCGGTGAAGGAGTCGAGCACCGCCGACTCGGGACTGCCGAGTACACCCGGCAACAGCCGGATCAGCGCATCGAGAATGGAGAGCGCCGCCGGCTCACCGCCGGAGAGCACATAATCGCCCATCGAAATCTGCTCATCCACATAGTCGCAGATGCGCTCATCGAACCCTTCGTAGCGACCGCAGAGCAGGGTGACGCCCGGCTTCTCAATCCAATCCAGCGCCTTGGCCTGCGTGAACCGCTCGCCAGATGGCGTGAGCATCACCACATGGGTATCGGGCTGACGTTTGCGGGCGGCGCGGATGGCGGCGACCACCGGCTCCGGCTTCATCAACATGCCCGGTCCGCCGCCGTAGGGGCTGTCATCCACCTGCCGATGTTTGTCGGTGGCAAAGTCGCGAATCTGCATCATTTCGACCGACACCAACCCCGCCGCAATCGCCCGTTTGGGGATCGAGCAGGCGAGCGGCGAATCAAAGAACTCGGGGAACAGTGTCAGAACTTGGGCGTGAAACATGCATCCATCCCTTCCGGCAGCGCCACTTCGATGCGCTGCTGATCCAGATCCACGGCGATCACCACCGCTTCGGTAAAGGGGATCAACCACTCGCCCGGGCGGCTGGCATCGGCGTCGCTGACCACCACCAAATTATCCTGCGCGCCATATGCCTCTAGGGCAGTGACCGTGCCGAGATGCTCATCGCCGTGCACCACCGCGCAGCCGATCAGCTCCTCCCAGAGATACTCATCGTCTTCGACCACCACATCATCGACCGGAATCCAGATCTTCAACCCCTTGAGCCGCCCGGCCTGATCGCAATCGTTGACCCCCTCCAGCGTCGCCAGCATCCGCTTGCCGTGCTGCCAGCAGCGCTGCAGCGTAAAGGGTGTCGCCGATTCGGCCGACTCGCCCAGCCACCAACAAGAATACCCGGCAACCGCATCCGCGGGCCGGGTATGGGAGTAGATCGAAATCGTGCCCTTCAAACCGTGCGGCGCCAAAATATCGCCGACGTGAAGGTATGAGTTACGCGCCATGGGAGAGTCGTCTCACCGGCCGCGCCGGAATCGACTTACGCAGACGCCTTGGCGATCAGGCTGGCGACACGGTCAGAGACTTTCGCGCCCTGATCAGTCCACGCCTTGACGCGCTCGACATCGAGATTGATCACCTCAGGCTCGGTGCAGGGGTCATAATAACCCAGCTTCTCAATAAACGCGCCGTCGCGACGGTTACGCTCATCCATCACCACCACAGAATAAAAAGGACGCTTCTTGCGACCACCACGGCTCAAACGAATAACAGTTGCCATATTTGTACTAACCTCCGAAAAAACAGGCGCGCACTATAGGGAGAAGCACAGGTGGCCGCAAGTTGAATATCGCCGTCCATCCATCATGAAGATGCAATATTTTCAATTTGCGCTGAACGACCAATTGCCGCACCATTGAGCATCTGCTATTCATAAGACCACACCGCCTTCGGAGCTCGCCATGAATGACACCATCACCATCCAACAATTGCTGCATGTTATGGTCGATAAAGATGCCTCGGATCTCTATCTCATGGCTGGCGCACCTCCAGGCTACCGAATCAATGGCGTGATCCGCCGCCTCGGCGAGCACCCCATCACACCAGCAATCATCGATGCACTGGCGGATCAACTGATGAGTGAACAGCAAAAAGCGCAGTTCGCCAAAGAGATGGAGATGAATCTCTCCACGGCGCTGCCGGGTATCGGCCGTTTCCGCGTCAACATCTACCGCCAGCGTGGCAGCAGCGGCATGGTGATCCGCCAAATCACCACCGAAATCCCATCGCTTGATCAACTCAAGCTCCCTGCAATCTTCAAAGAGATCTCCATGAGTAAACGTGGTCTGGTGCTGATGGTCGGCGCTACCGGCTCCGGTAAATCGACCTCGTTGGCCGCCATGATCGACTGGCGCAACAGCAATCAAGCAGGGCATATTATCACCATCGAAGATCCGGTTGAGTTTATGCACTCCCACAAAAAATCGTTCGTTACCCAGCGCGAAGTGGGCTCAGACACCATCTCTTTCCACAACGCACTGAAAAACACCTTGCGCCAAGCGCCCGATGTGATCCTGCTCGGCGAGATTCGCGAACATGAAACGATGGAACACGCCATCGCCTTCGCCGAGACCGGCCATCTGGCCATGGCGACACTACATGCCAACAATGCCAATCAGGCGCTGGAGCGGATCATCAACTTCTTTCCCATCGAGTCGCATCAGCAGGTCTATATGAATCTGGCGCTGAACCTGCGCGCCATTCTCTCACAGCGACTGGTCAAGACCGTGGACGGCAAGCGCGCCGCCGCCATCGAGATTCTGATCAACACGCCGCGCATCTCCGATCTGATCCTCAAAGGGGACATCAGTTCGATCAAAGAGGCGATGGAGAACGGCGAGCAGCAGGGCATGCAGACATTCGACCAAGCCCTCTTCAAACTCTGCCAGCAGGGGCGGATCTCTGAGGTAGAGGCGTTGCGCAACGCCGACTCGGCCAATAATCTGCGCCTGAAGATGAAGATGGCGAAGTTGGACGAAAGCCCCGACCCCAGCAGCGGACTCGATAGCATGCTCAACAAATCGCAAGGCGATTCGTCGCAACCCGGCGCTGGCGGCGGGCTGGAGCTCTCCATCGATTCAGAATAAGAACAGGAGCAACAGATGCACACCTACCACATCAACCTGCACGAGACGATCTACTCGCTCTCGGATGCGCTCGATCTGGTTGGCGTCGTACAGGTACATCACGGCAAACGGGTCGGCTACATGGCCGCCGAATGCGGCAAGGCGATCGGACTCGACAGCACCACCCTCGATAACCTCTTCCAAGCCGCCATCCTGCACGATTGTGGCGTCTCCAATACGGCGGTGCATCAACGACTGGCGCAGTTCGAGTGGGAGAAGGAGGCGCACGGCCACTGCGAAATCGGCGCCGCAATCCTCAACACATCCCCACCGCTGGCACACCTGTCGAATATCGTGCTACACCATCACACCCACTGGAATCAATTCCCTGCCCTCGACCTCCCCGAGGAGACCGCCCGCCTGGCCAACTGCATCTTCATGATCGACCGGGTCGATGTGCTCTCCCTCAAATCACAAGTGCAGAATGCCAACATCCTGCTCGCCATCGACGAGATCCGTGAAAAAATCGCCGCCCGTCGCGGTGACTGGTTCTGCCCCGAGTGGGTCGATGTGTTCATGGAGATCTCCGACTCCGAGGCATTCTGGCTGGCGCTGGAGCGGGAGCATGTCGATGGCTATGTCGATGAATGGATCGGCCACGAAACCACCCGCGCGATCAAATTCGAAGATCTGAAGAGCATCGTGCAGATCTTCTCCTACATCGTCGATGCCAAGAGCACCTTCACACAAGAGCACTCCAGAGGGGTCGCCAATCTCGCCGCCTATATCGGCCGCCTCTTCAATCTCCCCGAACAACATTGTGAAACACTGGAACTGGCCGGCCTACTGCACGACATCGGCAAACTGCGCGTTCCCGACGATGTATTGGAAAAACCGGATCGTCTCTCACTGCCGGAGTTCAAAATCATTCAACGCCACAGCTTCGACACGTTCAATATCCTGAAGCGAATCAAGGGATTTGAAGAGATCGCCCTGTGGGCGGGTCAACACCATGAGCGGGTCAGCGGCGAAGGCTACCCCTACCGCACCAAGGAGACCCATCTGTCGCTGGAAGCACGCATTCTGGCCGTCGCCGATGTCTTCCAAGCGCTGGCGCAGGATCGCCCCTACCGCGAAGCGCTCGCGCCGGAGACCATTCTCGGCATCCTCAAAGAGGAGGCCGCCGCACATAAACTCGATACAGAGGTGGTCGCGATGGTCGAAGCACATCTGCTCCCCTGCTGGCACGCCTCGCTGCTGCGCGCACCGGATCTGAGCTGATCCGCACCATAGCCCGAATACCACTGTCGACGCACCATCAACGAATGGATGTGACTCTTGAGTAACAAAATGGTGAGGCTACCATTTTGTTACTCAAGCGTTGGGTGTTTGCAACGCGAGTTGAGTCGCTATTCAGCTACGTACTGGAACTGTTCAGATCGCCCACGATTTGTTCGATAGCAAGGCGAACACGCGCAGTGTGCTGCTGCACATGAGCATGTTCAACGCAGCTAGCGGGCAAACCGTGGGATGGGCTGAATAGTTACGAATGGATGACCGAAAAAACTCGGGAATAACGAGCTGTTTATGCAGCCACCCTGACAGCGACCAAGTTTTTCTAAGACAACGCCCCGCGTATTCCTTATGATCCGCCCCATTTTTGAACCTTGGAGCAACCACAGTGGCCGACAATAACCAGCACGACGCACCCTTTGATTACAAAACCACCGTTTTCCTGCCGAAAACGGACTTTCCGATGCGCGGCAATCTGCCCAACAACGAGCCAAAACGGCTCAAGCAGTGGGCGGAGATCGACCTCTACCGGCAGATCCGCGAGGCGCGCAAGGGTGCGCCGAAGTTTATCCTGCATGACGGCCCGCCCTATGCGAACGGCAACATCCATATCGGCCACGCCGTCAACAAGGTGCTCAAGGATGTGGTAGTGCGCTCACGCACCATGATGGGCTTCGACGCCCCCTATGTGCCGGGCTGGGATTGCCACGGCCTGCCGATCGAGCTGAAGGTCGAAGAGCAGTTCAAGAAGAAAAAACGCAACAAAGAGGAGATTACCGACAGCGAGTTCCGCACCGCCTGCCGCGACTACGCCAAGGGTCAGATCGATGTGCAACGCGAAGAGTTCCAGCGCCTCGGCATCACCGGCGACTGGCAGCACCCCTATGTGACCATGGACTACAAGTTCGAGGCCAACACGGTGCGCGAGATCGGCCGTTTCCTCGCCAATGGTGGCCTCTACAAGGGGGCGAAACCGGTGCATTGGTGCGTCTCCTGCGCCACGGCGCTGGCCGAGGCGGAGGTGGAGTATGAGGATCACAACTCACACGCCATCTATGTCAAATTCGTTGCCGGCGAAGATTTGAGCGATATTGCCGCCGAGCTGAGCGGAGATGTGTCGATTGTCATCTGGACCACCACACCGTGGACCATTCCAGCCAATCTCGCCATCTCGGTCGGCCCATCGATCGAGTACGCCGCCGTAAAAATCACCGCAACCGGCGAAAACAGCAACGTCACCACCGACGAAATCTTGATCCTCGCAGAGGATCTGCGCGCGGGCGTGTTGGAGGAGATCGGCTGCAGCGGCGATGTGGTTGCGCGTTTCAGTGGTACTGCGCTGGAAAACCGCCGTTTCCGCCACCCCTATCTCGATCAGGATGCCCCCATTCTAGTCGGCGATCATGTGACACTCGATGCCGGTACCGGTGCCGTACATACCGCGCCCGGCCACGGTCAGGAGGATTACGAGGTCGGCCTGCGTTACGGGCTGCCATCGTTCAATCCGGTCGATGATCGCGGCGTGTTTGTCGCCGGCACACCGATTGTCGAGGGGCGCCACGTCTATCAGGCCAACGCCTTGATGGTCGAGCATCTGCAGGCGTGCGGCGCACTGCTGCACAGCAACCAGATCAGCCACTCCTACCCGCACTGCTGGCGCTGCCACAAGCCGCTGATTTTCCGCGCCACGCCACAGTGGTTTATCTCCATGCAGCAGAACGACCTGCGCGACAAGGCGCTGGCTGAGATCGACAAAACAACCTGGACACCGGCCTGGGGCGAAAACCGCATCCGCGCCATGGTCGAGCAGCGGCCGGACTGGTGCGTATCGCGCCAGCGCAACTGGGGTGTGCCGATCACCGCGATCCGCTGCAGCTGCGGCTCACATGCGGTGACCACGCCGGCGGTGATCGAGACGATTGCCCAAGCGGTCGAGCAGGGTGGCGCCGATGTCTGGTTTGCAAAAGATGTGGCGGCGTTTCTCCCCGAGGGTGCCACCTGCCCCGATTGCGGCGGCAGCGAATTCAGCAAAGAGCGCGACATTCTTGACGTCTGGTTCGATTCCGGCAGCACCCACGCCTGCGTGCTAGAGCAGCGCGACGAGCTGGCCAGTCCGGCCGATCTCTATCTGGAGGGCTCTGACCAGCATCGCGGCTGGTTCCAGTCCTCACTGTTGGAGAGCGTTGGCACGCGCGGTGTGGCGCCGTTCAAAGGGGTGCTGACACACGGATTTGTGGTCGATAAAAACGGCAACAAAATGTCCAAATCGCGCGGCAACGTGGTCGCGCCACAGAAGATTATCCAGCAGATGGGTGCCGATATTTTGCGCATGTGGATCGCCTCCTCCGACTACTCCGCCGACATCCGCATCTCTGATGAGATTGTCAAACAGCTGGCCGAGGCCTATCGCCGCATCCGCAATACCATCCGCTTCATGCTCGGCAATCTCGACGACTTCGATCCGGCCACCGACCAGATCGCCATCGCCGAGCGTCAACCGCTCGACCAGTGGGCGATGCACCGGCTGGCGCAGGTCTCCGCGCGCGTGCAGGAGGCGTATGAGCAGTATCAGTTCCACCGCGTGCATCAGGAGATTCACCGCTTCTGCGCCGTCGATCTGGGCGGCTTCTATCTCGATGTGATCAAGGATCGCCTCTACTGCGATGCGCCGGACTCTGGCCGCCGCGTCTCATCGCGTGCCACGCTCTATGATATTTGCGACCACCTGATTCGCCTGATCGCGCCGATTGTGCCGTTTACCGCCGAAGAGGCGTGGGAACATCTGCCCGGAGCCGCCGATCAGCGCAGCATTCACCTGCACCACTTCCACAAGGCCGAAGATGTCACCATCGACGAAGCGGGCTGGGAGCAATTCTTCGCCCTGCGCGAACAGGTGCATGCCGCCTTCGATCAGGCCAAGAAAGAGAAGGTGATCGGCTCATCGATTGCCGCCGAACTGACTGTGCCGGGGCTCGATGACGCCTTTGCCGCCAGCCTCAACGAGAGCTGGGAGCAGCTGTTGATTGCAGCCAAGGTAACGCATGGCGAGGCGATTGCCATCAAACCGGCAGTAGGTATCAAATGCCCGCGCTGCTGGAATGTCGCCACACCAGCCCATGCCGACGACGCCACCCACAACGCACTCTGCCCGCGCTGTTACGCTGTTGTGACAGCTTAAAGCTAAAAAACCAGATGACTCTTTTAGATGCGCCCTAGCATGATTAAAGAGGTTTATCGATATGCATGAGTATAGAAGGCAAACAGGTATGCTTTGCGAACAAGCAAAGATCGGAGAGCATCATTGAGCAAACAAAGACTTGAACTCACTTGGATTGGCAAGGAAAACCGGCCTAAGCTGGAGCCGCGTATTTTACTGGAAGAGCCAGAGCATTCCTACCATGCCAGGCACCGGGTATCCGACAACGATATTTTTGATAACAAGCTGATTTTTGGCGACAACCTGCTGGCCTTGAAGGCGCTGGAGCAAGAGTACGCCGGCAAAGTGAAGTGTGTCTTTATCGACCCTCCATACAATACCGGCAGTGCCTTTACCCATTACGATGATGGAGTCGAACATTCCCTGTGGTTATCATTAATTCGAGAACGACTAGAAGTTATTCGGAACTTACTAGCTAGCGATGGTTCTTTGTGGATTACGATTGATGATAACGAATGTCACTATCTAAAAGTGCTTTGTGATGAGGTTTTTGGTCGAAACAACTACATTGCTTCGGCTATTTGGCAAAAAGCTATGTCTGTTAAGAACTCAACAAGGCATTTCTCTGTTGATCATGATTATGTGCTTATCTATGCAGCAAATGCTGAGATATGGCGACCAAACCAGGTTGCAGCATCCGAAAAGCAACGCGCTTCATATAAAAATCCTGACAATGACCCTAAAGGGCCATGGCAGTCAATATCTTTGTCTGCTCGGAATCCGTATAGCAAGGGATTGTACTCAATCACAACTCCAGGGGGGCGCATCATAGATGGCCCACCTGCAGGCTCGTATTGGCGGGTGTCAGAAGAAAAACTTTGGGAAATGGATAAGAGTGGTGAAATCTGGTGGGGGAAGGATAAAAAAGGGATGCCGCGGCGTAAGATGTATTTGGCTGACCAGGGCGAACTAACTAAAGCCCCCCAAACTATTTGGTTTTTTCAAGACGTTGGACACACACAAGATGCAAAGAAAGAGGCCTTGAAGTTTAATTCAGAAGATGTTTTTGCCACACCTAAACCGGAGAAGTTGATGGCCCGCATTATAAAAATTGCGACTAATCCCGGCGATCTAATCCTCGACTCTTTCGCTGGCTCTGGCACCACCGGGGCAGTGGCGCACAAGATGGGCCGTCGCTGGATCATGGTGGAGCTGGGTGAGCATTGTCATACGCACATCATCCCTCGCATGCAGAAGGTGATTGATGGCGAAGATGAGGGGGGCATCACCAAGGCGGTGAACTGGAAAGGCGGCGGCGGTTTCCGCTACTTCAAGCTGGCGCCATCTTTATTGGAAGAAGACAAATGGGGCAACTGGGTGATCAACAAGCAGTACAACTCGGCCATGCTGGCTGAGGCTTTGTGTAAGCTGGAGGGGTTCACCTATGCGCCGTCCGATTCGGTCTACTGGCAGCATGGGCACTCCACTGAAAGAGATTTTATCTATGTGACCACGCAGATGCTGAGTTTCGAGCAGTTGCAGAAGCTTTCCGATGAGGTCGGGCCGGATCGTTCCCTGCTGGTGCTCTGCTCCGCCTTCCGGGGCAATCCGGATTTCCCGAATATCACAGTGAAGAAGATTCCCAAGCAGGTACTCTCCCGCTGCGAATGGGGGCATGATGATTATTCGCTGCAGGTGGAGAACCTGACCAAGGCACCGCCTGAACCGGGGCAGCAGGATATGTTCGGGCAAGAGGAATAAGATGGCTGCTGTCCATTATCACTACGGGAAATTCCCGCCCAGGAAGCTGGAGTGGGAGCGCTTGATCCCGCTGGTTGGCCCGGCCAATGCGGCGGTGGCCCGTTATGATGCGTTGCTCTCCGCCATTCCCAATGCGGCGGTGTTGCTCAGCCCGTTGACCACGCAGGAAGCCGTGCTCTCCTCACGCATTGAGGGTACGCAAGCGACGATGGGAGAGGTGCTTGAGTTCGAAGCGGGAGGAATCGGCGATCAATACCCCGAAGAGAAGCGGCACGACATTCAGGAGGTGCTCAATTATCGCATGGCAATGCGCCATGCCATGAAGATGCTGGAGAAGCTGCCACTATCGCAAAGGGTGATTCTGGAGACCCACGCTATTCTGATGGACAATGTTCGGGGTCACGGCAAATCCCCCGGAAAATACCGGCGTATTCCAAATTGGATCGGCCCGGCAGGCTGTTCGCAGGAGGAGGCTCGTTTTGTACCCATATCCGCTGACAAGCTTGACGAAGGGATGAGCACTTTCGAGAAACAGCTTCATGCCAACATGCCCGACAAACTGGTGCAACTGGCCTTGCTGCATGCCGAATTCGAGGCATTGCACCCCTTCCTTGATGGCAATGGCCGCCTTGGGAGGATGCTGGTACCGCTGTTTCTGTGGCAATCCGGAGTGATCGGACAACCCATGTTCTACATCAGCGCCTTCCTTGATGAACGCCGGGATGAGTACTACGACCGCTTGCTCGCGGTCTCCCGTAATGACGACTGGACGGGGTGGTGTGCATTCTTTCTGGAGGCGTTGCGCAGCCAGGCGGTGATGAACGAACAAAAGGCATCGGCCATTCTCCGGCTTTACAATGAGAAGAAACTGGAACTGGTTGCGCTTACGCACTCCCAGTACAGTATTTTAGCGCTGGACTGGATTTTTGAACGTCCCATCTTCAAAAGTAGTGACTTTGTGGCTTCGGCGGGTATTCCCTCCCCCACGGCTCGTCGTATTCTGACCCTGTTCCGTGAAAACGACCTGCTGACAACACTTGTCGAGGCGGCCGGCCGGAAATCGGCGGTGTATGGTTTTTCGGAACTGCTGAATATTGCCGAGGGACGAGAGGCTTTTTGATGATCATTCATGCGACACAAAAACATGTTGTAAATCAATATTCCGTAAAAATGAGTAACAAGATGTTTTGTTGCCAACCGATGAGTGACAAGCCGATATACCCTCTGTGGAAGAGTCGTACAGTTGGAAGGGCAAAATCATGAACCGCTACGTGAATGCCATTGCCGGTCGTCTCTCGCTTCGCCCGCCACAGCGTCAATCGCTGGAGATTCTGGATCGGGTGATGGATATCGCGCATCCGTCTAAAAATGCTGATGTCAAATCGATTCTGGAAATCATCCGCAGTGAATATCCGACGATCTCAGACTTTGAGCGCGATTTCCCTTCCCTTTGCTTTGCTTTGGCGACCGGTGTCGGCAAGACCCGGTTGATGGGAGCATTCATCAGTTATCTGCATCTCGCGCATGGTCTGAACAACTTCTTTGTGCTGGCTCCTAACCTGACCATTTACAATAAGCTGATTGCCGACTTTACACCGAATACGCCGAAGTATGTATTCAAGGGCATTGCCGAGTTTGCGGTCAAGCCACCGGTCATCATCACAGGCGATAACTACAATCAGAAGAACAGTGTGCGCTCCGATATGCTGCCGGGTTTTGATCAGGATGTGCATATCAACATCTTCAATATCTCGAAGATCAATTCAGAAGTACGTGGCGGCAAATCCCCTAAAATCAAGCGACTCTCCGAATACATTGGCGAAAGCTATTTTGATTATCTGGCGGCACTGCCCGACCTCGTACTATTGATGGATGAATCGCATCGCTATCGAGCCTCAGCAGGTGTGAAAGCGATTAACGACCTGAAGCCACTACTGGGTCTGGAATTAACCGCAACGCCATTCACGGAATCCAATCGCGGACCGGTTCCGTTCAAGAATGTGGTGTTCGATTACCCGCTGGGGCAGGCGATGGAGGATGGATTTGTCAAAGAGCCTGCTGTTGTCACTCGCAAAAATTTCAATCCTGGAGCCATGCAACAGGAAGAGATAGAGCGCTTGAAGCTGGAAGATGGCGTTCGCCTCCACGAGCAGACCAAGGTGCTGCTCGAAACCTATGCCCGTGAAACAGGCGAGCGTATCGTCAAGCCATTCATGCTGGTGATTGCCCGCGACACCACACATGCAGGTGCCCTGATTGATCTGATTCAGAGCGATGCTTTTTTCGACGGGCGATACAGGGACAAGGTAATCCAGGTCGATTCCAGCCAGCGCGGTGCAAAAGAAGACGAGATGGTCGAGCGCCTGCTCAAGGTTGAGCATCATGATGAGCCAACCGAGATCGTGATCCATGTGAACATGCTCAAGGAAGGCTGGGATGTTACCAACCTTTATACCATCGTTCCGCTGCGGGCGGCCAATGCCCGAACACTGATCGAGCAGTCTATCGGGCGTGGTCTGCGCCTGCCTTATGGGCGTAAAACCGGTGTGGCTGCCGTTGATCGCTTGAGTATTGTGGCACATGACAAGTTCCAGGAGATTGTTGATGAGGCAAACCGATCCGATTCGCCGATCCGCTTGCAGCATGTGATTCTCGCCGAGGATGAGATCAGCAGAAAAACAAAAGCTATCGTGTCGCAACCGACTGTAGCGCAGGCTCTGGGTATTCAGCCGGAGCATGTCGGCGCTGCAACCGATGTGGCAAACCAGTCATCCACTCCGGTGTTCGATACGCCTGAAGAGCAGCAGGTGGCACAGATTGCCTACGATGTGATTCGTAAAATGGAAGGCCAGCCGGATACACTTCCGAGTGCCGCACATCTCAAGGGTGAGGAAGTGCAAGCCGAGATACGCAAGGCTGTCGAGGAGCTTTATCAGCCTCCGCAGATGGCACTTGAGGGTATTGTTGAGCAGCCGGATGTGGCTTCCATTGTTGCCAAAACAACCGATGTAGTGGTTCAGAAAACCATCGATATCCCCTGCATTCTGGTAGTGCCGCAGGGTGAAGTGCGTTCGGGCTATAAACCCTTTACCCTTGAACTCGAAGGAGTCCACTATCAACCACCATCCAATGACCTCTGGCTGCAATATCTGCGCACCGGGGGAACTGAAACTATCGGATTTGAATCCGGTGGCATTGTTAAAAAGCGGCTGGAGGACTACATCGTTGGTGCATTGATCGATTTCGATGATGTATCCTATGATGAGCATGCCGACCTGCTCTATGATCTAGCCGGACAGACCGTGGCGCATCTTAGGAGCTATTTGTCGGACGATGAGGATATTCGCAAGGTTTTGCAAATGCACCGCCGGGACATTGCTGCTCTGATCCATGCCCAGATGCACAAACATTTCTGGGAAGATACGACAGGTTATGATGTAGTCATCAGCAAAGGCTTCACCGACCTGAAGGCCAGCGCCTATACGGTCTTGGTCAGCGAGCCGGCAGCGGATTACAAGGTGTCTCCTGCTGACAAAAGCAATATGGCCAGATATCTCTTTGGTGGCTTTGAGCGATGCCTGTACCCGGTTCAGAAGTTTCATTCGGAAGCCGAGCGCATTCTTGCCGTAATTCTGGAGCGCGATGCGCAAAAGTGGTTCAAACCTGCCAAGGGACAGTTCCAGCTATGGTATAAATCGGGAGCTCAGCAACTTGAATACCAGCCCGACTTTGTGGCCGAAACCGATGATGCCATCTACATGTTGGAACCCAAGGCTCGAAACCAGATGGAAGCTGTTGATGTCATAGCCAAGAAAGATGCTGCAGTCCTCTGGTGTAAACGTGCTTCAGATCATACAGGGACATATGGTGGCAAGCCATGGAAATATGCCTTAATTCCTCACGACGAGCTTGCAACGAACATGACGTTAGAGGGCTTAGTCAAACGATTTAAATGTTGATTAGTCAGGATTGACAGCGACAAGTCTGAGCCATAATGTAATTCTCCAATCATATGGATTATGCGACTTCCTATTAATTTTTTTATAAGGCAGGAAGAACATGGATAATGATGTTGGCATGAGGTGCGATTGATGGGGCAAATCGAGATATCACTTGATGACAAGAAATTAAAGTATTTTGAGCGTCAAAAACGCCGTGTGGGTTTTGAATGGAAGCACAACATTGCTGACTGGAGAAGAGTGGCTGAGTTTATTTTGGAATGGGAGGGCGCTCAGCCGGAATCTCAAAAAATCCCGCCCAAAACGCCCGGGTTAGGGAACCAACATGACGAAGAGTCTATTCCTAATGGCATGAATCAATGGCTTGAAAGCTTGGCCAAAGAAATGGAAATTCAAGTCAGTAATTTATGGCGTTATAGGAAGGCTGCTCAGTCTGCCATTCAATTGTGGGGAGATAAATATGAGATAAAATCATGTAATTCTATTCCAAAACATATGAGTCCTGAATCCATAGAGCTGGTGGAAAAAATATCTCGGGCAGCCCCATCGGAAGTGGTGAACGATATTACTGAAAGATTATATCAGAAGGCCATCACACGCTCTGAACTGCGTAAAATCTGGCAAAATATCCGCCATGTTGTCAAAACCGAAAGTTGCAATAACCCCATCTATTATAAACTACCCCCAACAGATATATATCGCCGCGATAAATTGTTTGAAGAGTTATGCTTTGAATTCCTGCGGAAAAATCTGATGGCGGGCTCCCCATCTATCTTGAAAGGATGTGGCAAATGCTATGCGAACGAAAATATCAAGGAACAAGGCCTAGATATTTTAGCTATGGCGAAAGATGAAAATGAATGTGTTTTCTACCATGCCATTGTGATCAGGAGTACAGCACAAAAAAAAGATTCCCAGCCTTTGATAGACCTGTATGAAAACTTTGATTTCACTTGGATTTTAACATCTAACATCATTGAGAATGAACAACTTATCCCGTCAAAAGTGGGTATAATGCAATTCACTGATAAGTCGCTTAAATTAATACGTTATCCCGTTCAAAACCAAAATCCTGATTTAACAATTATCTGTCGTTACCTGATTACAAGCATCATACCGAAATAATAAATAGTACCTAGATCCTGCAATCCTCTGACAAGATAATCCAAAAAAGGTAGATTCCTCCAAGAGTTATCAGCTCAATCAAAAAACAAAGGAGTCACCTTTTCAGTGAGTAAATCTACAGCAAGCCGCGTCCGAAAGTCTATGCAAAAAGTAACCATCGAAGGTACGGGCAAGAACCTGACCACCTATGCCGGATTGATTCCAGCGATTCGATTTCTACATAAGCTTGGATTTAGAAGATAGCAAGGGCACGTCTTTGGAAGTGGTCGGAGATGTGGCCACACGACTTTATAGTAATAAGATATCACGAAACGAACCAAGGTGTATCTTGCAAAGTATGCGCCATGTAGTTAATGGGAGTGAAAATATCTTCAAGCACTTTGACTATGCGTGGGCTGCTGTTCCTGAAAGCGAGGATGATTTCGGTATGGTTCCTGAAAATATGGGCATTCTTCGTTATGTTAACGGGCAGCTCGAGATCATTCGCCAAACAATCCGCAATCCAGAGGCTGACCTCCAATTGGTCAGTCGCCGGATAGTTCCATATATACTAAAAACACAAATGAAGAACTGAACAGAGTTCTTTTTTGTGTCATAAACAGTTTAGCCGCTAGACTGCTGGCGTCCGGTGTGATACTTTTCGCGCCATAGTAGGAGAAACCTGCAAGGACGGTGATTAAATGAGTGCGACAACATGCCATCATGGCCAAACTATCCGCGAAAAAGAAATCATCCATGTACCAATGGAAAAGTTGAATTGGCCGAAGAAGGTCGATGGCTGTTTTTCTACTGAGATTCTCCGTTGGCTTGCATCAGAGGACTTGTCCCCTGCCGCCATTGAAGCTGTGGCGAGGGAATCGCGAGTTCATGTCATTCCGCAATCGCGCGCAACAAATGGAGCTTATTTGGTGGTTGGTGGCTTCTTTGATTTTGTGTTGCTTATGAAAGCGGGGTGGGGAGGTAAAGTTACATGTATTTTTGATCCATCAATCAAAGCTAAGGATATACGCAAACTATTGTACATGGACATTTGTAACGACTTTTTTTGTTTCAAGGCGGGGCCAGTCGCAACGGCTGCAAAAGCAGCATTATTGATCGAACTGCTTGAGCTGGGGGAGAAGGCAGGGGAACCTTCCTGTTTAAATCTGTCTGCTCGACACTTAGCAACTGGCACCCACCTTTTAAAAAAAATCGTGGGCTTTGATCCCCGTAGCTACCGGCGCGTAAATAAAAAAGGAATGGATCCAGAAGTTCGAACGCGGATAGAAACAATTTTGGGCATGTCATCGGACAACATTTCGGCAAGTCAGAAAACAACGATCGGGGCCGATAATGAATCAGCTGAATGATCTTTTGAGGTTCTATAATCTGCACTCGGCTCCACGACATCCGGCAGCAAATGTCTTAGAAATTCCTGTTAAATACATAGAGATGTTTAACGTGGCCGCTGCACTTATTAACCTGCCAGATGATGGACGGCTTTTTGATAAATCAGACATTTGTGCGAGGAATCTGATTAGGGCTTGGGAGCGTGAAGCAGAAATTCAATTCCAGTTTTTCGCGGAATTGAAACAAATGTATCAATATTGCTCGAAAGACTTGAACAAGAACACTCTTCACGGCCATAAAAAATCCAATCCTGTATACACTTATCTGATGATGCCCGTGACACCCGGCATGCAGGTGTTCGAAGATAAATTCCGAGTTTTATCACCATTTTTTACGAGGCGAATAAACCAGTGCTTTGAACAGATGTCAAACGCATCAGATGAATATCGGTATAGCCTATGCCTTGCTGCGCGAAAGCTGACGGTC
>JALUXN010000015.1 GCA_027018975.1 Mariprofundaceae bacterium
TTGTGCTGATCTGCAGCTGAAAGAGGGTGATCAGTTCGCTTTCGGCGCGCACCGGATCGATGTGTTGGAAACTCCGGGGCATACCGATAGCTGTCTCTCGTTTGTCTGCGGGGATCGGGTGTTTACTGGCGATGCGCTGTTTGTTCGCGGCTGCGGGCGAACCGATTTTCAGCAGGGCGATGCGGGTAAGCTTTACGATAGCATTGTCGGCAAACTGTATGCCCTGCCGGATATCACACAGGTTTATCCGGGACACGATTATCGCGGCATGAGCTGCTCCACGATCGGCGAGGAGAAGAGGCATAATCCGCGCGTTCGACTAGGGCGCGACGGCTTTATCCAGTTGATGGCGCAGTTGAATTTGGCGTATCCGAAAAAGATCGATGTGGCTGTGCCTGCCAATCTGCTGTGCGGCAAGGCGGTGGACGGTGGTGTCGTGGCGGGCCGCGCCATGTAGGTTGCTATGCGCCGGGTTGTTGCGCGGTGTGCAGTTTGAGCATCAGCTTGACCTGCGCCAGCGGAAGACCGAGGCGGTCGGCGATGGTGTCGGCGGAGTCGCCTTCGCGGTGCATGCGCAGGATCATCGTAGCTTGTGTGCTCTGTTGCGGTGGTAGAGGAGTATCGCTATCGCCAGCCGTTGCATGGTTGGTTGGCGGCACGGAGTGACGTGGTCTCTGGTTATTGGCTGCTGTGTTGGTTGGTTGTGCGGCTGCTTGCTGATTGCGCTTGAGCTGTTCGATCACACTGCTGGCGGTGGAGAGGTGCGCGGTCGCCTCCTGTAGCTGTTCCGCGGTCTCTTTGAGCAGTTGCTCGAGCTGCTTCTGACGCTGGCCGTTGCGATACCAGTTCAGCCAGAGCAGAAGCACGGCGATAATCAGGCCGATATCGATGCCGAGCTCGATCCAGTGCATCAGTTGCGCTGAGTTGGCCATCATAACCCCATCAGGCCGCGCAGGCGCAGCACCATCTGGGCGTGAATCTGCGAGACGCGAGACTCGGTGAGGCCGAGGATCAGGGCGATCTCTTTCATGGTTAGCTCTTCGTAGTAGTAGAGGGTGATCAGGACATTCTCCCGCTTCGGTAGCGCGCTGATCGCTTCGGCCAGTTGATGCACAAACTGCAGCATGGTGTTTTGTGATTCGGGGCTGAGCAGCGGGTCGCCCTCTAGGGTCTCCAAGATGCTGACATCATCCTCATCGCCGCTCATGGCCGGCAGATCGTCGAAATGGATGACCGACATATAGCGCACTTGATTGAGCCGTTCGCGATACTCGGTGAGTGTGATGCCAAGGTGTTCGGCGATCTCCTCCTCTTCGACCGGTCGCCCATACTGCTGCTCGAGCACGGCGAAGGCGTTCTGCATCTCTTTGGCGTGGTCGCGCAGGCCACGCGGCATCCAGTCGAAGGCGCGCAGATAGTCGATCATTGCACCGCGCACCCGGTAGGAGACAAAGGTTTTGAACTGCACATCGCGACTGTGATCAAAGCGCTGGGCGCCGTCGAGCAGCCCCATGACGCCGGCATTGATGAGGTCGTCGAACTCGATGGAGTCGGGGGTGCGGCGCATCAGTTGATCGGCGTGGTAGCGCACCAGCGGCAGATACTCCTCCAGCAGTTCATCCGGCGTGGGGGCGCGCGTGTATTCATCGATCGTATTCACCGGCCAGACTCCTGCTGCTCGTCATCGTTGGCGTGATAGGAGGGGAGTAGTTGATTCAACCACGCCAGCATCAGGCCGATCCAGCCGGCTGCGGCGGTGAGGATAGCGATGCGAATGACCGCCGGCAGGGGTGGAATCCCCTGAATCAGGCAGATGGCACTGCCCAGCAGAAAGCCGGCCAGCGCACCAAGCAACCCTGCCTGACCGATTTTCATAGCGCAGCCTGTTGCACCGTGTCGCCGTTGTTGCCGGAGTCATCGTCATCGATGCCGGCAGCCAGTGTGTGTTCCCAGAAAAACTGCAGCCCACCGGCGCGGGAGTGATCGCGCGGACGCTGCAGCAGTTTGTCGAAGAGCTGGTTGAGATGCGGGCGCATGGTGTAGTCGGAATCGTCGAGCAGACGCTGTTGCTGGATCGCTTTGCGCACCGAGGTGTGCTGCGGGATATGGCCGATATAGTCGAGATAGACATCCAGATACCGATCGGCCACCGACAGTAGCCGTTTGAAGGTGACGTGGCCGTCGATCTCGTCGGTTTGATTGATAATGACCATGAAGCGGCGCACCCCGCGCTGCTGCGAGAGTACTTTAATCAGCGCGTATGCATCGGTCAGGGCAGTGGGATCGGGGGTGAGCACGACCAGCGCGGTTTCGGCGGCCGAGGCGAAGTAGAGTACATTCTCGCCGATGCCGGCGGCCGTGTCGATGAGGATGAGATCGTAGCTCTGGCCGGCCTCACGCAGGGTGTCGAGGATGGTCTGCTGTTCGGAGACATTGAGGCTGGTCAGTTCATAGAGGCCGCTGCCGCCGGGCAGCACATCGAAGCCCTGCGGGCAGTGGACAATCAGCTCTTCAAACTGTGACTCGCCGGTCAACAGGCTGTGAATGGTGCCGGGCGATTCGATGCCGAGCATGACATCGACATTGGCCAAGCCGAGATCGGCGTCTATGAGTAGCACCTTGAGCCCTTTATTGGCGGCATGGGCGGCAAGATGGACGGAGGTGAAGGTTTTGCCGACACCACCCTTGCCGCTGCTGATGGAGATGACGCGCGGGCTCTCTTTTTTTGCAATGTGTTGATTCATGCTGACACGCTCCTGACATCTTTGGCGAGTAGGGTGAAGAGTGCTTGCGGGGTTAGCCAGCCCATCTGTTCAGGCACTTCCGGGCCAAAGCTGCAGTAGCTCAGCGGCAGCGATGCAGCGATGCCCCAGTTGACAATTTTCCCCGGTCGGGCGGTCTCATCCAGCTTGGAAAAAACAATGTCGCTCATCGTGGCGACAATGCGATGGTTCAATTGCTGCATGCCATCCTCCTCATCCATACTGGCTGGAAGCATCAGTAGTCTGCGGGTGCAGTGCATCGCATTCCAGAGTGCGAACTGGCGTTTCAGGTTTGCATCGCGGTTCGGGCTCCAGCCTTCGGTGTCTATTAGCATGAGTTGTGCCGATTTCTCCTGAGCGAGTATTTTTTCAGCGTCAGGACTTTTGCGTAATGGATGGAAGGGGATGCCAAGGGTGGCAGCGTAGCTTTTCAGGCTCTCCAGGCCGCCCATCTTCTCGGTGTCAGTGGAGACGAGGGCGACGCGAATGCCTTTCAAACTATAGTGTGCAGCCAGTTTGGCGATCAGTGTGGTTTTGCCGCAGCCGCTGGGGCCGTTGAAGAGCAGAATATTGTGATCGCGTGGTTGAATGCGCGAGGCCCAGAGTAGCGTGTTCTTCCCGAGCGGCTGTTTGTTGGCAAAATCGCCGGCCATGTCAAAAGCGTGACACCCGGCGACACCCATGTTGAGCAGGTGATCGAAGGCCTCCTGTTCGCTGCGTTCTGTTAACGCCTGACGCAGGGTGCTGCACTGCTGATTGCTGAGTCCCTCAACGATGCGCTCCAGTCGATGCAGGGTGGCATCGTGTGGCGCGGCGTCCGGCTGCTGATGTGTGTCGGTTCTCTGTGCGTTTGCCGTTGCCGCTGCGTTCGTAGGGGATGCCGCAGTGGTGTGTTTCGGCGCTTCCGTTTTGTGCTGTTCGGTTTCGCCGACGCTCTCCTGCGGTTGTTCGATCGCCGCATGCACATGCCAGAGCGCGCCGCCATCAGCGCTTTTGCTCTGTTGCCGGTCGAGAATCAGGGCGTCCGGCCCCAGCTCCTGACGTACCATGGCCAGCGCCTCGTGGAGTTGCGGTGATGTGAAGACCTTAATGCGCATCGTAGAGGCTGATCTTGTCGAGTGATTGGATGTTGGTCTGCGGCGGGATCTCGGCGATGGAGAGTACCACGATACGGTTCATGATCTTGCGCAGCGATTGCGACAGCTGGCTGCGCAGCTGCGGCGTGGTGAGCAGGATCGGCATATCGACGCCGTGTTTGCCGGCCACTTCGTTGATGCGGGCGATAAAACGCTGCCACTCCGCCATATCGAGCGGCAGTGACCACCCACCCTGCTGCGTGAGCCGCTCGACCATGCGCTGCTCCAGCTCGCCATCGATCATGAACACCGGCAGCTCACCCTGCGCATTGAGATAGCGCTGGGTGATGGTGCGCCCCAGTTTGGCGCGTACATGCTCGACCAGTTCGTCGATGCCGAGCTGCTGGCCGGAGTAGTCGGAGAGCACTTCGAGAATCAGCATCAGATCGCGGATCGGCACCCACTCGGCGAGCAGCCGCTGCAGTACATTCTGCAGCAGGCCGTGCGAGACCTGCGCCGGCACAATCTCTTCGACCACCTTGGGGTGGCGGCGGGAGAATTTCTCCAGTAGTTCATGGACATGGGTGCGGTCGAGCATCTCCGCCGCCTGACCGCGCAACAGTTCTGTGAGATGGGTGATGATCACTGTGGTTGGCTCGACCACCGTGTAGCCAGAGAGCTCGGCCTGCTGACGTTTATCCTCGGAGATCCACACCGCCGGCAAGCCAAAGGCCGGCTCCTGCGTCGGAATGCCCTCAATGGCCGGGCCGATCACCTGACTCTCCAGCGCCAGCAGATTGCGCGGGCGGATCTCGCCTTTGCCGACCACGGCGCCGCGAATGAGGATCTGATAGTCGGAGACGCCGAGTTGCAGATTGTCCTTA
>JALUXN010000016.1 GCA_027018975.1 Mariprofundaceae bacterium
TATCCGAAAAGAGCAGCGACACATGGATATGCGCATCGCGCGCCTCGGCGATGAAGGCGTCGCGCTTGCGTGCATCCATCTGTTGGGCAGCCGACAGCATCACCGCGCGAATCGCTTTGGCCTGCAGAAAGGTCATGAAAAAGGTATTGGAGTGCAGCTGGAATGTGCGCGACCAGAGATAGAGCGAGCGCACTCCGGTGCGGCCGCGATAGTTGCTCTCCACCACCGTACCGACGCGGATAAATTTAGCATCGTAGAGCAGCTTCGCGCGGCTGAAAATGTCATCGGTACGGCGATAGAGATCGATTTTGCTACGGGTCAAATCCAGCGCCGCATCAATCGCCTCCACCGCACGCTGCGCGGCCAGTGCGCCATTGACACGGGTCGGATCGAGCTCCTTGTTTTTGATCGAACGGCGCAACCGTTCCATCGCACGCTGATAACGATACCACTGGCGCAGGGTGCGTTGCCGCGCTGCGTTGAACTGTTTATGCGCCTGCTGGGCATCGCGCTTGCGCTGCTCGATCAGGCCGCTGGTTCGCTGGTCAATCGCCTGCTCACGCTCATGCAAGCCGGCCTGACTATGCTCAAACAGCGGCTGGGTATAGCGCACATAGCCACTGGGTCCCTGTGTTGCAAACCCCTGTTTGCGAAACTCATAGCGCACACCGAGCTGCAATCGGGCGCGCTCCTGCGTCACCTTCTCCCGGCTCACCCGCTCCTTCTCCAGCTCGGCCAGATGCGCCAGCTTGGTATCGTGCGCAATGGATGCCAGCAGTGGTGGCATCAACACATCGAGAATCGGCGGACTGCCCACATCACTGGCCTTGGCATTCGGGCTCTCCGCCAGCGCCGGCTGCAGCTCGGCCAGATCCTGACTGGCCACCTGCAGCTCCTGCTCAATGGCCAGCGCATTTTCAAAAAAGGAGTTGCCGCTCAGATAGGTCTTCATCTGCAGCCGCCAGAGACTGCGCAACAGCTCCACCTTCAACTGCAGCAGCCTCGCCTCCAGTGGCAGGAATCCCTGCTCCACCTTATCGGCACGGCACTGGTTGAGGCGGTTTTCGTAATCGATGCGTGCCTGCAGATCCGCCTCGTTGGCCTGAATATCGAGCAACTCCGATTTCTGCTTGTTCTCACGCCAGCCCGAACGCAGCAGATCCCAACGCAGCCCGACATAGGCGTTCTGGCTACCACGGGTCATCACGTTATAGGTGGTCACATCGATGCCATCAGAGATGCCGGCATCAAAATCGACACCGGGATTGTTCGCACGCTCCTTCGCCTCCACACGGAATGCACGCCCCTCCGCTGATTTCGGCACAATCTCGCTGCATAACGGTGTCAGAATGGCGGTCACATCATCCACCATGCCGGTGTGTTTGGCATGAATATGAGTTAATTGCCGGTCCATCCGCTCCACAATGCCCCAAAAAGCATCCACATCCGGGTCGGCATAGTGGTAGCCGGCGCGACTCTCCACATAAGCGGCAGCGATAACGGTGGATGGCCATAGCGCGATACCCAACAGCAAGATGGCAAACCACTGCCGCAACAGACGAGACGACGCACCCATCACCGCACCCGCTCCTGAATAATTTTCCACTGCCCACCCTCGCGCTGCATGAGCAACTCCTTGTGATCATGGCTGACGTAGTTGTTCGAACGGAAATCCTGCACAAAGCGTACCCGCACACGCTGCGGGTTATCGGTAGGCAGAACCGAGACATGACGCAGGTGAATGTGAATGTAGCGTTTGCGCCCGATCACCCGCCGCTTGTAGGTCTGCCATGTTGCGCGCGACCAACGCCGATGACCATAACGCGCCGGCGCGACAGGCTGAAAAGCATCACTGTAGGCGGCAAAATAGCCATCCAGATCTTTCGACTCCCACGCCTGTTTCCAGCGCTGCAGGGCTGACTGCACGGCCGCCTGATCTACCCCATGATGTACCGTCGCCGCAGTAAGTGCCGGCGCATGACGATCAATCTGCAACTGAATCGGTGCCACCGGCAGCGGATTCGATGCAATCATCTGCACTGGTTTCGCCGCTGGTTTCGCCGCTGGTTTCGCCGCTGGTTTCGCCGCTGGTTTCGCCGCTGGTTTCGCTGCCGGTTTCGCTGCTGGTTTCGCTGCTGGTTTCGCTGCTGGTTTCGCTGCTGGTTTCGCTGCCGGTTTCGCTGCCGGTTTCGCTGACGGTTGCACTGACGGTTGGCGAATGGGGGTAACAGTGGGATGAACGGCGGGCGTGGAGTGCGTCGATTGTACCGGCTGCTGCGCGCTGGGCTGAACAGCGGCATAGGTAGAGATGCCGATGTGAGATGAGGGCCGCTGATAGCGCTGCTCGCCGAGCGAGATACGCAGCAACTGTTGGTACTTTTTCAGCAACGCCTTATTTTTGGTCTTCTGCCAAGCGGCATGATAGTGGTTGATCGCACTCTCCAGATGTATGTCGCCAAGGTTTTCATGGATGGTCGCGTCACCCGGTTTTTTCTTCAGGTAGAGATTCAACTCATCAGTCGCGGCATCCAAATCGCCGAGATTATAGTAAATCACCGCCAGATTGCCATGCGGCTCAGCCAGCGATGGTTTCAATGCAATCACCTGATGAAACATCTCGATCGCCTGCACAAACTGCTGCTGCTGCGCATAGAGCGAACCGAGCATGAAATAGGCCTCATAATCATCGCGGTGATCGCGCACCCAAGTGTGCAGCAAAACAATCGCCTCATGCAGATGGCCATCATCGGCCTGCTGCCGGGCATCATCCAGCACATCAGCCATCACCGGTGCCTGCGACGCTATGCAGAACCCGAGCAATGCAACAATCATCCACCATGCCTTGATTAGACGCATAGCACCCGTTCAATCATGCACACGATCGAGACATCTACAGTCTCCACACCTTGAACCCCGCCGCCGCCAACTGCGGACGATCGAAGACCGATTTAACATCCATGAAGGGGATTCCCTGCCCCACCTGCTCCGCCAACGCCGGCAATGAGAGATTGCGAATCGCCTCGTGCGGCGTCGCAGCAATAATCGCATCAGCCGCACCCAACTCATCATACCCCACCAGCTGGACACCGTACTCAGACGCCGCCTCGGTAGGATCGACCACTGGATCATAGACCACAACCGTCACCCCATAGCTACTCAGTTCGCGAATAATATCGACCACCCGCGTATTACGCAGATCGGCGCAATCCTCCTTAAACGCCAATCCCATCACAATCACCCGACTCTCATCAATCAATCGCTTGGCAGCAATCATCTCTTTTACCGTCTGCTCAGCCACATACTTGCCCATGCCGTTATTGATGGTGCGACCAGTCATGATCAGATCGGGGCGATGTCCCAGCGCCTGCGCCCTGTGTACCAGATAGTATGGATCGACGCCAATGCAGTGACCGCCCACCAGTCCGGGGCGGAAAGGGAGAAAATTCCACTTCGTGCCAGCCGCTTCGAGCACATCCATGGTATCAATCCCCATCTTGGCAAAGGAGAGTGCAAACTCATTCATCAAGGCGATATTGACATCGCGCTGCGTGTTTTCGATCACCTTGGCCGCTTCGGCGACCTTGATGGAAGCCGCCCGATGCACGCCGGCCGTGATGATCGACTCATAGAGCTTCGCCACCCGCTCCAGCGTCGCTTCATCCTGCCCTGAAACCACCTTCACAATCGTCGTCAGGGTATGCTCTTTGTCACCCGGGTTGATACGCTCCGGCGAGTAGCCGACGAAAAAATCTTTGCCGCACTGCCGCCCTGAAACACGCTCGAGAATCGGCACGCAGATCTCTTCGGTTACACCGGGAAAAACGGTCGATTCAAAGACAATCGTTGCGCCATCGCCCATGTGCTGCGCCACCATCTGCGTGGCCTGTTTGATCGGAGAGAGATCGGGGCGATGCGAATCATCCACCGGTGTCGGCACGGCCACGATGATAAACTGCGCCTCGGCAATCGCTGCGGGATCCGTCGTGCATTGCAGATGCTGCGCTGCCCGAAAAGCTGCCTCCGGCATCTCACCGGTCGGGTCGAACCCCTGCTGATAGGCCGCCACTTTTTCAGCCGACAGATCATAGCCGATTGTCGTCGCCAACTTGCCGAACTCCAGCGCCAGAGGCAGACCGACATAGCCTAAACCAACCACCGCAACAGGTGCGCGCATCTTCAACCCTCCTTCAGATCACCGCGTAACACGCAATGACGACGCCATTTTCTCTGTCAATCCGCCAACTTATAATCAAAAAAGCTGCGCCGATACGTGAGCGCAATGTGACACAAACCACATGAAATGCAACCACACAGCGCAACGCTACGGGGCAAGCACAGAAGGCGTGTTCGCATACCGTTAAAATGAACGATCACGCCACCCCCCCCAATGGCTCCACCGAGGAGCCCCCAAGGAGCTCAACATGCAAAGCACACGCCTCCCCTTGCACCTGCTGTGTCTGACATTGGCCAACGCACTGCTGGTCGCACCTTCAGCAGCACAGAGTAGATGCAGCCACTCCGAGGAGTATCGGGAGGAGGCTTGGATGCTCAATCGCCTCGATCATCAACTGATGGGTGAAGCAGCGCCGTCAGTGCAAGCAAAGCGCATATATGACAGCAGAGACGCAGCGACCGAGAGAAGAATACAGCCTTCTACAGATGCATCTGATCGAGCCACTTCTCCAAGAAATGGATGTTGAAGTCG
>JALUXN010000017.1 GCA_027018975.1 Mariprofundaceae bacterium
CTGCAGCCAGCTGGACACTGGCGGCAGGTGGAGGCGTAGTACATTTCGACGCCGGGGCGCACAAAATCCTGCGGATCGACATTCGGCAGAACCAACTCTTTGCGCACTTCCAGATCGACTTCGTTGACAATGTCAGTATCACCGCAGCCGCTGAGTACCAGCGCACTACCCGCACCGCCAAGACCCATCGCCTTGAGGAAGGTGCGGCGGCTCCACTGACTCTGTTCGTTGCTGGCCGCGTTTTTCTCTACACTATTTTTCTTGCTCATGGTCAAATCTCCTGAATGCCGGCTCAAGGGTTATTTGTGGCACTGCCAGCAGTCATGCGGCGCATGCACGAGGTGATCGCGAACCTTCTTTGGCAACCGCTCAGACATCTTGTTGATCTCGGCCACCTTCATGGTCTTGGGGTGCTCCGGGTCGAGGACGGCTGGCTGCGGATATGCAACCTCCATCACTGGCTTGTCGGTTGCGGCAACCGGAATCATCCAGCGCTTGGCCGGTGCCGGCTTGCCGATATCGGATGTGCCCTGGAACTGCTCGTGGCAGCTCAAGCACCAACCCATGGTGAGCGGACGGATTTTCTGGGCAACAGTGAGTGTTTTCACGTCGCCATGGCACATACCGCAAACCTGCTGGGTCGGACGGCCATCTTTGAAGATAAAGCGTTGAATATGACGTTTGTGGGTGAAGTGAACGAAGTCAGGTACGTCATGCACCTTACGCCATGGAATCGGCTTCTTCTGCTCCCAGTAGGAGAAGAGCTTTTTGATGCGCGGGGTGTTGCGTACAGAGGGGAGATGCTGGTGGCAACCGATACACTTGGCGACCGGCGGAATGCCGGCTACTTTACTACGGCGAGCATAGGTGTGGCAGTACATACAGTTGATCTTATATTTACTGGCGTGCCGCACGTGGGGGAACTCGAACGGCTGCTCGGCGGAGCTGACATCATCGGCCCATGCGCCGGCCGGCAGCAATAGCGCCAACACAGCGAGTGACAGAACGTGTCTGATTTTTGATAGGTGTCCGATTTTTGATAGCCAAGGCGTTTTCACTCGATGCCACATATTGAAAATCCTCCCCTCTCGTGATCGTTACTCAAACAATAGAGACGCTAATTTGGCAGTCGCTGGATGTGCAATCTGGATGCACAATTGGATGCCGATGGAACGCCCCTCTCCTTCAAGGTTTACAATATTAGCGCGAAGTATAGCGGTTGATGCGCTATTTTATACCACAAAATAAATATGGATTCATTCGCACTTCACGTAATATTCATCTGGCTGCGACAATTACCCTGCGGCCAATTTCTTTAATTCAGCGATGACAGCGGCGTAGTCCGGCTTGCCGAATACAGCAGATCCGGCGACGAAAGTATCGGCACCGGCAGCAGAGACCTCGGCGATAGTGGATGCGTTGACGCCTCCATCGACCTCCAGACGTGCATCGCAGCCTGCATCATCGAGCATAGTGCGTGCTTGGCGGATTTTATCGGTGACGGCGTGGATATAGGACTGTCCGCCATAGCCGGGATTGACGCTCATCAACAGGACGAGATCGGTGCAGTGCAGGACATGCTGAATGGTGGAAACAGGCGTGGCGGGGTTGAGGCTGACGCCGGCTTTTTTGCCCAGTGAACGAATCAGTTGCAAGGTGCGCTCCAGATGAGTGCAGGCTTCCTGATGGACTGTAATAATATCGGCACCGGCATTGGCGAAGGATTCGACCTGGGTGTCGGGATGCTCCACCATCAGGTGAACATCGATCGGCTTGTCGGTGTAGGGGCGGATTGCTTTGCAGATGTTGTCGCCAATGGTGATCGGAGGTACGAATGTGCCGTCCATGACATCAAAGTGCACCCATTCGCAGCCGCCTTCATCGATCGCTTTGATCTCTTCGCCGAGTCGTGCGAAGTCGGCTGAGAGGATGGATGGTGCAATTACTGTATCTTGTTTCATTTGAGAACTCCTATGAAGATCGTCTCGATCCCATGTAAAAATCAATGGTAACTATTTGTCTCATCCCACGGTTTGCCCGCTAGCTGCGTTGAACATGCTCATGGCGCATGTTCGCCTTGCTATCGAACAGACCAAGGGCGATCTGAACAGTTCCAGCATGCATTGAAGCGCATTGGATATGGATGGAACCGGATATGGTTGCTTATCCAGAGATCCCCGCCCCCGCTTGAGGGTCGGATTTATAGCGGTTCTGTCTCTATTCGTCCAGCGCGGCGAGCCAGCGACTGATTGCGGCGATCTGTTCTGTTGTGAGGGGACCGCCGTAGCGGCGGGCGAAGGCGGGCATGTAGTGATTGCCTGTGCCGTGGGTGATGATCTGTTGCAGGGCTTGGCGGGCATGGTGATGGAGGTTAGGGCCGCTCGCACCTTCGGCCTGTTTGCCGTGGCACATGGCACAGACCGCAGCAAAGAGTGCGGCGCCTTCGGTTTTCCCCTGTGCCGGCTCTGCGTGGCAGCGCGCGCAGGGAGCATCGAAGATGGAGCGGTTACCGATGGCGGCGTGGGGTGATCGGGTGATGCGCATGGTTAGAGTGGCTTCGCTGCTCAGGCCGTGCGCATCGGTGAGGGTGATCCGTTTCTGGACATGGTTCTGCTTGGCGAAGGTGTCGATGGTGACTTTGATGCGCGTGAAATCGCCGGGCATGATAAGGCGGGTTTCCGGTTCGGCGGTGGTGCAGCCACAGGAAGCCTGGATGTCGATAATCTGCTGCATCTGATCGCTGCTATTACGCACGCGCAGATAGGTCACCGCTTTTTTGCCCTCTGGAATCGTGCCGAGATCGGTCTGGGCAGGCTCGAAGACGAGCGGAGAGTGTTGGGCGGTGGGTTGTTCGCCGGCTTGTGGCGAGATGGGGGCGGCGAGGGCGCAGAGGAGGATGAACAGCGCGGCTACTATGTTCATGGTTGCCCGGGTTGCAGGGTGGCTTGCAGGATAGTGGGCAGGGGTGCCTCGCCGCGCATCATGGCCAGCAGTTCGGGTGGTTCGCAGTTGAGGAGTTCATGGATGGCGGTGACAAATACGCGGTCATGAAAATCGCCTTGCAGCAGTGGTGCCAGCCACGCATCCAGCTCCAGCATGCCCTGTCGGTTCAGGCGATAACGCATGCGGCGGATCTCTGTGGCAACGGATGCTGCCGGTGCTGTCATCTTCAGCGGGGCTCAGATGGCGAGCGGATGCTGCGCACGGCCAGCACAGCCTCCACCAATACCCACGATGCCAGGATGAAAATCACCGCGCCGACCGATGCGACCGCCCACTGGTCGTGCCGGACTGCTTTGATGATGCCCATCACCATGCCGGAGATGGTCGCGCCGAGTACCAGTAGCATCGGCAGCATGGTGTAGAGCACCGGTTTCTTTTTGCGGTAGAGGTAGATGGTGACAGTGAGCAGGGTGAGGCCGGCGAGGATCTGGTTGGTGGTGCCGAAGAGTGTCCAGAGGAAGAGGCCGGCGGGTTTGCCGTTGACCTTGAAAAAGGCGAAAAAGCCGATCGCCGCAACCGCCAGCAGGGTGGCGATGTAGCGGTTGGTGAGCCATTTGACGCCGATGGTCTGGCCGATCTCCTCCAGGTTGAAGCGCAGCAGGCGCGCACCGGTATCGACGCTGGTCATGGCGAAGCCGACCACCACCACCGAGATGAAGGCGGCGGCATAGTCGAGCGGGATGCCGAGCTGGTGGATGAAGTTGGCGTTGCCTTGAATGAAGATACCGAGTTTTTGGTGTAGGCCGGCGGCTTTGTCCCACGAACCGTAAAAGCTCTCCCAGTCGGCGCGCGAGCTGAAAGCGCCGGCGGTGGTGGCGAGCACGGCCAACAGCGCCAGCAGCGATTCGCCAATCATGCCGACATAGCCGACAAAGGGGGCGTCGGTTTCACGATCGAGCTGTTTCGAGGTGGTGCCGGAGGCGACCAAGCCGTGAAAGCCGGAGACTGCACCGCAGGCGATGACAATAAAGAGGAACGGCATCAGCGGCGGCGCACCGACCGGGTGGGGGTTGACTGCCGGCGCCACCCAGTCGGGCGAGAGGAGGAAAAATCCTGCCAACATGGCGAAGAGGGCGAGGTAGAGCAGCAGTGAATTGAGGAAGTCGCGCGGCTGCAGTAGCAGCCAGACCGGCAGTACACTGGCGATAAAGGCGTAGATCAGCAGCGACCAGGTCCAGTCGCCGGCGGTGAAGCCGGTGATCGGCATGCCCAAGCCGATATGGGTGGTGACGAGCATCAGTACAAAGCCGAGCCCGATCATCGGCCACATCGGCAGGTTGCGTTTATAGACGAAGAAACCGATCACCATGGCGATCAGCATCAGTGAATAGGTGGGGAAGATCGCCTCGGGGTGCGATGTGGCTGGGATGTGGGCGGCGTCGGGCGCGGCGAAGAGACCGGAGATGACCAGCACGAAGACGCCCATCGCCAGCGCCACGAGGAAGAAGATCACCAGCAGGAAGAGCAGGCGGGTGCGCGGGCTGATCACATCGTGGGCGATGGTGCCGACGCTCTTGCCCTGGTGGCGGATGGAGAGGACTAGGGCGGAGAAGTCATGTACCGCGCCGACCAGCAGGGTGCCGAAGACCACCCAGCAGAGCGCCGGCACCCAGCCCCAGATGACGGCAATGGCTGGCCCCAGCATCGGCGCGAGGCCGGCGATGGAGGCGAAGTGGTGGCCGAAGAGGACATATTTGTTG
>JALUXN010000018.1 GCA_027018975.1 Mariprofundaceae bacterium
GTTGATGTCATAGCCAAGAAAGATGCTGCAGTCCTCTGGTGTAAACGTGCTTCAGATCATACAGGGACATATGGTGGCAAGCCATGGAAATATGCCTTAATTCCTCACGATGAAATTGCGACCAATATGACTCTGGAGGATTTAACCAAACGCTTCGGATCCTAATCAGCACCACCGGCCACTTTGAAAGCCATAACGGATGGTAGGTTTCAGCGGTATTCGCAGCTGGACACAATGTAGAGCCCACACCGCCTGAAAACAGAAAAAAGCGCCCCCGAACCGGCTGGCTCGGAGGCGCTGTTGTTGTCAACCGACTCTGATATTAAGACGCGGGCTTGGCGGCCGGTTTCTTGTTGCCGATGCCGAGCAACTCCACCTCAAAGACGAGCGTACTGTTCGGGCCGATCTTGGGGCCTGCGCCCTGTGCGCCGTAGGCGAGGTTGGCCGGTAGCACGAAGCGGTATTTGGAGCCGATGCTCATCAGCTGTACACCCTCTGTCCAACCCTTGATCACGCCGTTAAGCGGGAAGGTGGCCGGCTGGCCACGTTTGTAGGATGAGTCGAACTCAGTGCCGTCGATCAGTGTGCCGCGGTAGTTGACGGTCACTGTATCGGTTGCCTTCGGCTTGGCGCCGCTGCCGGCTTTGAGCACCTCATACTGCAGGCCGCTGGCGGTGGTGATCACGCCCTTCTTTTTGCCATTCTCGGCAAGGAATTTCTCGCCATCAACCTTGTTTTTCTCACCTTTCGCCTTCTGCTCGGCGAGATGTTTGGCGGCCATCTTTTTGAAGTACGCCTGCTTCACTTTCGCCGCATCCGCCGCACTCAGTTTACCATCACGCCCGTCGAGGCGATCATTGATGGCAGCAACCAGCGCCCCACGGTCGATATCATTTTTGAATGGATTCAGCGAGTTGCCGATATCCATGCCGATCGCATAGGCGAGCTTGGCCTGATCGTTATCAAGCTTCAGTGCCGGCGCTTCTTTTTTTTCTGCCACCTGCTGATTGCAGGCAGCAAGCATCGCCACGGCGGCGATGATGATCATCTTTTTCATGTGCTCTCCTTGGGTGCTGAGGATTCAGCGGAATGGGCGCAGTGTAGTCTGAAATACGCCAAAGTGGTAACTATTCAGCCGCATGATGGAACTGTTCAGATCATCCCCGAGCGCCTCTACCAGGGAACCGTCAATGCATAGATTCCCGATAGAACCCTCGGGAATGACCGCCTTTTTGGTGCGATTGCTCTGTACCTATTCCCACTCAATGGTGGCCGGCGGCTTGCCGGAGATGTCGTAAACCACACGGTTGATGCCGCGCACTTCGTTGATAATGCGGTTGGAGACCTTGGCCAGCAGCGCATGCGGCAGCTCCGCCCAGTGCGCAGTCATGAAATCCTGTGTCTGCACCGCACGCAGCGCGACCACCCACTCATAGGTGCGGCCATCGCCCATCACGCCGACCGATTTCACCGGCAGAAAGACAGCAAACGCCTGCGATGTCTTCTCATACCAGCCGGAGGCGACAAGCTCCTCGATAAAGATCGCGTCAGCGCGGCGCAGCAGATCGGCGTACTCGCGTTTAACCTCGCCGAGAATGCGCACGCCCAGACCCGGCCCCGGGAAGGGGTGGCGATACACCATCTCACGCGGCAATCCCAACGCCACACCGAGTTCGCGCACCTCATCCTTGAAGAGATCGCGCAGCGGCTCGAGCAGCTTCAGATGCAGCGTATCCGGCAGGCCGCCGACATTGTGATGGCTCTTGATATTGTGCGCCTTGCCCGTCTTGGAGCCGGCCGACTCGATCACGTCGGGATAGATCGTCCCCTGCGCCAGCCACTTGGCGTTCGGCAACTTTTCTGCTTCCGCCTGAAAAATGTGAACGAATTCGCGACCGATAATTTTGCGTTTCGCCTCCGGATCGGAGACGCCAGCCAGCTCACCGAGAAACTGCGCCGAGGCATCCACATGATCGACCTTCACGCCGAGATTGTCGGCAAAGGTCTGCATCACCTGCGCCGCTTCGTTGAGCCGCAACAGCCCGTTATCGACAAAAATACAGGTCAACTGATCGCCGATCGCCCGCTGCAATAGCGCCGCCGCCACCGACGAATCGACGCCGCCGGACAGGCCGAGAATCACCTCATCGCTGCCCACCTGCTGGCGGATCTTGGCCACCGCCTCATCGATATAGTGCGGCATCGTCCAGTCACGACCGCAGCCGCAAATCTCATGCACAAAACGGGAGAGGATCGCCGTACCCTGCGGTGTGTGGGTCACTTCGGGGTGGAATTGCAGCGCGTAAAAGTGGCGCGTCTCATCGGCCATGCCGGCAATCGGTGTGGCATCATTTTCGCAAATGACGCTGAACCCATCTGGCAGCGCCGTCACCTTATCGCCATGGCTCATCCAGACATCAAGCGCGCCACCGGTGCGATCCTCAATGCCCTGCAGGAGCGAACTGTGGCCGCAAGTCATGATCTCGGCATAGCCGAATTCGCGGGTCTGGCCACCTTCCACGCTGCCGCCAAGCTGGGCGGCCATGGTCTGCATGCCGTAGCAGATACCCAGCACCGGCACGCCCAGCTCGAACACGACCTGCGGGGCGTGCGGGGTTTCGTCATCGGTCACCGAATTGGGGCCGCCGGAGAGAATGATGCCGGCAGGCGCAAAGTCACGAATCGCCGCCTCGCTCATATCCCACGGATGCAGCTCGGAATAGACCTCCGCCTCGCGCACACGGCGCGCAATCAACTGCGTATATTGCGATCCAAAATCGAGAATGAGAATTTTATCCATGAATGCTCCGGGGGTGAGGGGTGAGGGGGTTAGGCGTGAGGAGGTGAGAGGGTGAGGCGTGAGGGGTTAGGGGTGAGGAAGAACTCGCCTGACCCCTGACGCCTGACCCCCCTACGACTCCAGTCGATAATTGGGTGCTTCTTCGGTAATCGTCACATCATGCACATGCGACTCGCGCAGGCCGGCGCCGGTGATGCGGACAAACTTGGCGCGGGCGTGGAAATCGGCGATGCTGGCTGCACCACTATAGCCCATTGCTGCGCGCAGGCCGCCGATCAATTGATGGAGAATATCGCCGACCGGCCCTTTGTAAGCGACGCGCCCTTCGATGCCCTCGGGCACCAGCTTCATCGCTTCATCGACATCGCCTTGGAAATAGCGGTCTTTGCTGCCCTGTTTCATGGCACCGATCGAGCCCATGCCTCGGTAGGCTTTGTAGGTGCGCCCTTGGTAGAGAATCTTGGCGCCGGGCGCCTCTTCAGTACCGGCAAACATCGAGCCGAACATGCAGGTCGAAGCACCAGCCGCCATCGCTTTGGCAAAATCGCCGGAGAATTTGATGCCGCCATCGGCAATAATCGGCACGCCCACTTCACGTCCGGCGGCCGCGCACTGCATCACCGCCGTCAGCTGCGGCACACCGACACCCGCGACAATGCGCGTCGTGCAGATCGAACCGGGACCGATACCCACCTTCACTGCATCCGCGCCGGCTTCCGCCAGATCACGCACCGCTTCCGGCGTGGCGACATTACCGCCGATCACCTGAATCGCATCGCCATGCTGCCGCTTGATCTCACGCACCTGCTCAATCACCGCTTTCGAGTGGCCATGCGCCGTATCGACAATCACCGCATCGACATTGGCCGCCAACAGCGCCTCGAAGCGTTGCAACTCCAGATCGCCCACGCCAATCGCAGCAGCAGCCAGCAGACGGCCAAGATCATCGCGCACCGCGTTAGGGAATGCTTTCGATTTTTCAATATCACGCACCGTAATCATGCCGGTCAAGCGGCCATCGGCATCGACTACCGGCAGCTTCTCGATGCGGTGTTCGCGGAAGAGCTCTTTGCAGGTGTCCAGATCAACGCCATGTTCCACGGTCACCAGCCGGTCGCGCGTGGTCATCACATCGGCCACCCGCTTGCTCGGGTCGCGCTCAAAACGGATATCGCGATTGGTGACAATGCCGCACACCTTGCCGTCGTGATCGAGCACCGGAAAACCGGAGAAGCCGTTCTCAGCCGCCAGTCGGTGCACCTCCTCGAGCGTTGTCTCTTTGGAGACGGTCAGCGGCTCCTGCACCACGCCGGCTTCATAGCGTTTGACCTTGCGCACCTCCGCCGCCTGTACTTCCGGCGAGAGGTTTTTGTGGATCACACCGATGCCCCCCTCCTGCGCCAGCGCAATCGCTGTACCGGATTCGGTCACCGTATCCATCGCTGCCGAGAGCACGGGGATATTGAGCCTGATCTTGCGGGTCAGCTGCGCCGAGAGATCGGCCGAGCGCGGCATCACACTGCTCGCCTGCGGCACCAGCAGCACATCGTCGAAGGTCAGCCCCTCTTCCGGAAGTTGAATATTCATAGCGATCGATACCCCCAACGGTGAAATGTCTCTGTAGTAGGAAGCGCGGCATGATAGCGGAAAGTGTCAGCAAGCTGAACTACCGCTGCACCCACCGCCCATTCAGCCGGCCTTACCATCGATGCGCGGCCGAATCAGCAGCGCGCTATAACGATAGAGAAAGAGGGTAAAAGCGGCGATCCAGAGCAGTTGCGAGCAGGCAATGGCCAGCTGAGGGTCAAACCACAGCGGCAGAAAGACGCGCGTCACTGCTGCGATAGCCAACAGTAGAAAGATC
>JALUXN010000019.1 GCA_027018975.1 Mariprofundaceae bacterium
CCGCTCGGCGTACTCAATCTTGATGAAATCGGCCAGATCGCCATCTTCGCTGAGGCTCTCCAGCCCCTGATAACGGCCGACGCCGTGATCCTCATGCACCACCGGATCGCCAATGGAGAGCTCAGCCAGCGAGGTGAAAATATCGGCGTGCAGCACCGCACGACTGCGGCTGCGCCGGCGCGGCAGATGCTGGCCGAGCAGCTCACGACCGGTGAGCCAGAGCTGCTTCTCGGCAGGCAGCGCAAAGCCGCAATCGAGATAACCGATGGTGATGCGGTGGCTCGCCCCACCATCCTGCAGGCGCGCTACGGCAGTGATCTCTCTCGCAATACCGCCGCACGCCTCCAGCATCCGCTCCTGCTGCCCCGCGCCGTGGGCCACCAAGGTGAGGCGCCAGCCGGCATCCAGCCTGCGCTGCAGTTCGGTGCGCAGTGCCTTGACCGGCTCCGCGCGGTCGCTGTAGTCGGCCAATGACGGCGCGGCTTCGATCTGTGGCGCGGCGCGCTTGGGCAACGGCCGCGCGCCCGTTTTTGTCTCCACCGCGTAGAGCTCCTGCGGCGCGACAATCGGTTCAGCGCTGGCACGCACCATCTCGAACTGGGCGCGCAACTGCTCACTGAAACGGAGTCGCTGCTCCTCGATGGTGGCGTCACTATAGACCGGCGTCTGCTCCGGCAGGTAATCGGCCAGCCGCGCCATCGCACTGTAGGCGAGCGGCAGCAGCGCCTCGATGCCGGGGTGGGGGCGGCCGGACTGCACGGCGGCGAGCATCGGATGCTGGCGCAGATGCGGGAAACGGGCGCGGAAGGCGGCGATAAAGCGTTCGCAGCCGGCGGCATCGAGAATCACTTCGCGCACCGGCACGGATGTAAAGCTATCGAGGCTGTCGCCGGAGCGCTGGGTTTCGGGATCGAAGTAGCGGATCGAGTCAATATCGTCGCCGAAGAGATCGATGCGCAGCGGTTGCGCTTCGGTCGCCGGCCAGACATCAAACAGCCCGCCGCGCACAGCAAACTCCCCCTGCGCCAACACCCGCTCGGTGGCAATCAAGCCGGCCTCGACCAATTTCGATTTGAGGCGACTGATATCGAGCGGCATGTTCAAGCGCAGCTGCCAGACATGCGCGGCGACCGACTCCGGCGGCGCGATACGCTGCAGCCACGCCGGCAGTGCAGTCAGCAGCAGGCCGCGCGGCGTCGGCGTATTGAGCAGCCGACCAAGGGTAGCAAAGCGCTCGCCGACCACCGCATGGTGCGGCGACACACGATCATACGGCAGCACCTCCCAAGCCGGAAAGCGCCACAACCGATCCGGCGCATCCTGCAAAAAGAAGGCGAGCTCCTCGACCAGCTGCCGATAACTGCGCAGATCGGGGCAGACATAGACCTGCAACCCATCACCGCGCGCCATCTGCGCCAGCCGCCAGGCCAGCCCCCCCTGCCCTGACTGCGCATCCACGCGCTGTGCCGCTCTCATCTCAGCCACGGCGGCGCATCACCAACAGATATTCGACATTGCCCTTCGGCCCGTGAATGGGAGATTCGACCACGCCCTGCACCATGGCATCGGGCAGCTCGGCGGCAACCATCGCCTGCACCTTGTCGATCGCCTGCTGGCGCACCGCCGCATCGCGCACCACACCGCGATCGAGCTGATTCGGCGCCACTTCAAACTGCGGCTTGATCAGCGCCACGCACCAGCCATCCGCCTTCACGAACGGCCACGCAGCGGGCAGCACCTTGGTCAGCGAAATAAAAGAGGTATCGATCACCAGCGCGTCAACCGCCTCGGGAATCAGGTGGTCATCGAGTTTGCGCACATGGGTCTTCTCCAGATTGATGACCCGCGCATCGTGCTGCAGCCGGTAGTGGAGCTGGCCGCGACCGACATCGACCGCATAGACCCGCGCCGCACCACGCTGCAGCATCAAGTCGGTAAAACCGCCGGTGGATGCGCCGACATCGAGCACCACCGCACCATCACAGGGCAGAGCAAAATCATCGAGCGCCCGCTCCAACTTCAGCGCCCCACGCGAAACATATTTGAGCACCTCGCGCACCGTCACCTCGGCATCGGCCGGGTGATTCATGCCCGCTTTATCCGCTTTCTGACCATCGACATAGACGAGGCCGGCCATAATCAGCCGCTGTGCCGCATCCACGGAGTCGGCCAAGTCGCGCGCCACCAGCAGCGCATCGAGACGCATTTTTTTGTTGGATTGTTTGGACATAACGGAAATCAGTGCGGCAAACAGGCTGTGTCAGCAGTCGCGCAGTGCCCGCAGAATCGCATCGGCATCCAAGCCCAGATCGCGCAGAATCTCCGCCTGCGAGCCATGCGCGGGAAAAGCGTCGGGCATGGCGAGGTGGATGAAGCGACCGCGCCAACCGCTGCGATAGGCGAGCAACCCAATCGCTTCGCCGACACCTCCGCTGGCGACCCCCTCCTCGACCACCACCAACGGCTTATCCGCCGGCAGATGTTGCAGAATCGCCACTTCATCCAGCGGTTTGACAAAGCGTAGGTTGAGCAGCGCAAAATCGCGCTGGGCGGATGCGGCAAGGCGCTCCACCGCCTGTTTGGCATCCATCACACGACTGCCAACGGCAACCACCAGCCCCGCATCGCCGCCCTGCAGCAGCTCGCTCGCTCCCACCGGCAGCACCGCCGGCTTGTGCAGCGCGGCACCATAACCGTTGCCGCGCGGATAGCGGATGGCGACCGGTCCAGCGATGGTGAGCGCGGTGGCCAGCATATCCTGCAGCTCGCGCTCATCCTTGGGCGCCATCACCGTCATGTTGGGCAGATTGCGCATAAAGGCGATATCGAACATGCCGGTATGGGTCGCCCCGTCAGCACCGACAATGCCGGCGCGATCCATGCAGAAGGTGACCGGCAGATTCTGAATGCAGATGTCATGAATGATCTGGTCGTAAGCGCGCTGCATGAAGGTGGAGTAGATCGCCACGAAGGGGCGTTTGCCGGCCACCGCCAAGCCGCCGGCAAAGGTGACGGCATGCTGTTCGGCGATGCCGACATCGAAACAGCGCTCGGGGTGGCGACGGGCGAAGCGGTTCAGACCCGTGCCGGCCGGCATAGCAGCGGTGATGGCGACAATGCGATCATCGTCATCGGCCAGATCGGCGAGCGTGTCGGCGAAGACTTCGGTGAAACTGGGCGGCAGGTCGGTGCGTTTGTGCGGCTTGCCGGTCTGCAGATTGTATGGCCCCAAGCCGTGCCAAGTCTCCGGATCCTCTTCAGCCGGCGAGTAGCCGAGCCCCTTCTTGGTGATGGTGTGCAGGATCACCGGCCCCTCGAGCGATTTACAGTTGCTCAGGGTGGGCAGCAGGTGACCAAAATCGTGGCCATCGATCGGGCCGATATAGCGGAAGCCCATCTCCTCGAAGAGGGTGCCGGGGGTGATCATCCCCTTCACATGCTCCTCGACCCGCTTGGCCGCATCGAGCGCACCGGGCAGTTTCTCGAGGAGGCGCCGCGCCGTATCTTTGGCCTGCGCATAGGGGCGACCGGTGATAATGCGCGCCAGATAGGAGGACATCGCCCCCACATTCGGCGCGATCGACATCTCGTTATCGTTAAGGATCACCAGCAGCCGGTTGTTGCGTGCGCCGGCGTGATTGAGCGCTTCAAAGGCCATACCGCCGGTGAGCGCACCATCGCCAATCACCGCGACAACATGGCTCTGCTCGTTGCTCAGATCGCGTCCGCAAGCCATGCCGTAGGCGGCGGAGATGGAGGTGGAAGCGTGACCGGCGCCGAAGACATCGTGCTCCGACTCAGCGCGTTTGGTGAAGCCGCACAGCCCGCCATATTGGCGTATAGTCGGCATGCCGGCGAGGCGGCCGGTGAGGATTTTGTGCGGGTAAGCCTGATGACCGACATCCCAAACGATCTTGTCGCGCGGCGAATCGAACAGGTAGTGCAGGGCGATGGTCAGCTCCACCACGCCGAGACCGGCGCCGAGGTGGCCGCCGATGGGCGCCAGCGTTTCGATCAGATATTGACGCATCTCATCGGCAAGCTCCGGCAGCTGATCTTCATACAGCGCCTTCAAATCGGCCGTGCCGCGGATGCGTTCCAACATGGGGTAGCTCACTACTTCTCTCTCTCTTTGATGTAATCCGCCAACTGTAGCAGATCTGCAGCGGATTGCTTGACGTGGGGCTCGGCATGGTCGTCGGCCGCCCGTTGCAACGGCGCGCACGCCTCCACCGCCATGGCGTGCATCTCATCGGCCAATTCGCGCGCGCGCGGCAGGCCGAGCAGCGAGACATAGGTCGCCTTGTTCTGCGCCGCATCCTTGCCGGCACTCTTGCCCAGCGCGGCGGAGGAGGCGGTGACATCGAGAATATCATCGGCGATTTGAAAGAGCAGCCCGACCGCCTTGCCATAACGCGAACAGGCGGCCAGCTGCGCATCATCCGCGCCGGCGATCCGCGCACCCGCCTCACAGCTCCAGCGCAGCAGCGCGCCGGTTTTGTGCAGATGAATCCGCTCCACGGCGAGGATATCGATCCCCTCGCCATCCTGCTCCGCCGCCATATCGAGCATCTGCCCGCCCACCATGCCACGACAGCCGGCGGCAATGGTGAGGCTGTGCAACAGCTGACAGCACAACTCGGAATCGAGAGGGCTTGCGGCCAACCACTCATAGGCCAGCGACTGCAGCGCATCGCCGGCCAGCACAGCGGTCGCCTCGTCAAACTGCTTGTGACAGGTCGGCTGACCACGGCGCAGGTCGTCGTCATCCATGCAGGGGAGATCGTCGTGGATCAGGGAGTAGGTGTGCATCGCCTCGATCGCCATCGCCGCCGGCATCGCCTGGGCAGGGTCACGCCCGCCGCACGCCGCATAGCAGGTCAACAGCAACGCCGGGCGCACCCGTTTGCCACCGGCAAGCAGCGAATAACGCATCGCCGCCAGCAGCCGCTCGGCGACCAGCGGGGCACGCTGATCCAGCTCGGCAGTCAGCGCCGCCTCCAGCCGGGTGGCATAGCGCAATAGCATCTCGGGTGTGGCGCTCATCTAGTCGCGCGCATCCTCATCGAGCAGCTGCAAGCGCTGTTCGGCATGATCAAGCAGCGCCTCGCAGCGACGGGAGAGTTTTACCCCCCGCTCAAATGCCGCCACACTCTCCTCCAGCGGCAGCTCGCCCGACTCCAGCTTCTCCACCAGCGCCGTCAAGCCCTGCAACGCCTCCTCAAACGAGAGGTTCTCGGTCTCCTGTTCGCTGCTGCTCATCGCTCCATTCACCTTCCGTCAACGATTTGGAGCGACAAGTCACGCCCCCGATCCGGTCAACCCTAGGTGGTCAACCGATGGGGTCAATCACTTCACCTTGTGCGCTATCCTCTGGATAGGGTGTAAACTCACCGATCGGATTTCGCCATGTGATTCATCAGCAGCACCGTGACCATGCAGGCGGAGAAGCTGGATGCCACGATCATATAGAGCACCGTCACCTGCGCCACTGCCGCGTCGATGGCCGAGGCACCGGCGAGAATCATGCCGACAAAAATGCCCGGCATATGCACCAGCCCCACCAGCCGTAGCGTATCGAGGGTCGGAATCATCGCCATGCGCGCGCCCTCTCCGAATGCGCCGCCCGACTTCATCCGCTCGAGCATAATCGAGATGGCGTTCATGCCATTGGCGGCGATCATGCTGCCGAGCGGAATCAACGCCCGGGTATCACTATGGATAGCCCCCCCGAATGCCAGCCATGGCAACGTAAGCGCACAGGCCACCATCAATCCGGCACTGCAAGCCAACCACGACTGCCGCCGCCCGTCATAATGACTGGCGCTGTTGTGACCGGCGAGCAGACAGAAAAAAGCGATCAACGCCGCCTGTGCCGCCACGGATGAGATATCAAAAATCCAGTGCAGCACAAAGGCCAGCCCGAGCAGCTGCAACAGTCCACGCGCCGAAGCGTAGAGCATCCGCCGGGAGAGCCCCAATTCAGCCCGATGCGCCCACAACGCCACCCCCGCCAACAAGAGCCAGGCGACCAGTAGTTTGACTAACGTGTCGAGCATGGCCGGATCAATGCATCGCAACCCGCGGCGATCATTGGCTGTGCCGGAAGGTCTGTGATTTTACTGGCCAGCGATCGCTTTTTTGGCTTTGGTCGCGCCCTCTTTGGCGTAGTCGGCAGCCTGTTCACCCAAGGCTTTGCCTTTGTCGATGAGCTGTTTGCCCTGCTCTTTGATGGTGTCGATACCGGCATCGACCGGGCTCTGCTGCAGGCCAACCTTCTCCAGCACACTCTCTTCGGCAAACGGGTTGGCGAAGGGCGGGCGGTGATGGTAACTGTTGATGCCGACCCATGCGGCGACGGTGATGATGATCAGCGTAAGCATAAACTTCATTTGGATTCCTGCCTTGATGGTTGGGATGGGATTGGGCTGCTCAGTGTGGTGTGCACGAATTGGGGCGTCAATGACTTGTTGCCTTGGCTACGAGTGTGAGGTGGGTCGCCTGCGCAGGGGGTTGGGTGATTTCGATTGTAAAAATCGGCGCGGCAGCTGCGGGGATCTGTCGGCGTGGGATGGCCAACTGTGGCTCGCGCAGCTGTGTGGTGAGGGGAGTATGCGGGTCGTCAAACAGGGTGACGACAATATTGGGGGTTGGTTGACTGCAAGCGAGCAGATTTTTGATCCGGCCGCGAATCAGGAGCGACGATTGCGCGTGCGCATGGCGCTGCCACTGCATAGTTGCGTCGGTGATCAGCCAATCTCGATCGCGCGGCTCAAGCGCGATACCGAGCGTACAGAGCTGACTGCGCACCCAGCGATTATCAAGCCAGGCGCTGCGATGCATCGAAAAGCCAGCAATGACAAGGATACCGAGCAGCACCATCAACCACGGCAAGAGTCCATGTTCCGGCGCTGCGGCCGGCGGCGATGGCGGTGTCGTGTCTGGCGAGCCCATAGCGCGTTACTCTGTTCAGCCGCGCAGACTCTAACAACTCCCATGGCATACAACTCTATGCATCAAGAGCGAACAAATTGCATGAGTGGTGCATAATCCCCGCAATCCGCTGCTTGAAGCGCACGAATATACGCTGAACGCATATCGCCCGAAGCAACAAGACCGACTCCTCCCCAGCTAAAACGCGGGCGGTTTAATTTTCGTTCCAGCAACACATCAGCCATCAACCGCGCATGCCTGCCATTACCATTGGAAAACGGGTGAATGGCAACCAGCCTGTGATGCAAGCGGGCTGCAATTTCGTCAGGAGGAAATGTTGCTTGCGCAATCCAGTAAGCAACATCATCGCATAGTTGACGCAGTTCAATACCGATCATTTCCCGCGCTACGCCGATATTTTTGTTACTGGTTCGATATTCACCCGCCCATTTCCACACATGACCGAACATCCGCTTATGGAGCTGTCTGATATACTGCTGATTCAGCATATCCTTTTCCCGCCCGCCAAACGCCCAGGCTGCGGCCTGTTGAATATTTTGCTGCTCGAAAATATTCAGCTCTTTCATGGTTGCAACATGCGTCAGCTTCAGGCCTGCAGCCTCATCAGGGTCTAATGGCGTAGCGCCATCTGCATATTCAGGTTTCATCCCATAACTCTTTTGGAGATGTGCGCACCAGCTCCGCCACAGCGGCATCCAATGCCTCCTGCTGTTCCCTTTCAGAAGGCGACTGACCTTCTAGGCTCATCGTATGTGTTGCATAGGCGTGCTGCCGAGCGGCAACTTTTCGCGCCTGTTTCTCTATGATTGCATCCAGACTATCGCGCGGCAAGATGACATAAACAAGGGTGCAATCGAGTGCTTCAGCCGCTTTTCGCAAGCTGTTTATAGTCGCAGAACCATCGACCTCCGCCTTTTCTAGCGCAGAGACACGCTGTTTGCTGACCCCCAACCTTTTAGCCAACTGAGGCGTGCTCATATTCAACGCACTCCGTATCGCACGGAGCCAACCAGAGACAGGGCGAGGTTCAGTTTTCAGGCTGGAAAACTGCGCAAAGCGCCGCATTAACTGATTCCGAATCATCTGTTTGTTACCCATGGTACCCCGTCAAGACAACTAATATCATGTCAACCACGATCAATGTGACAATGCAAATATTGTCATTTATTAAATAAAAGTCAATATAAAGGTTGTCAATGCAGCCATTCCGCGCCACAAAATCCGAGCTTACTCAATATGTATAGAGGTGGCAGCAGATGGATTGCTTTACAGTGTAGTGCATTCTAATTGAGGGAAATACCCGCTGTTTTGACGCGATTACCCTGGCAACCCTTCCACGTTACTTGCATTGATGGCAGCGCAAGTAAGTATGCGTTTCCTATGCGTTCGCGGTATTCACCTCTCTTTTTTGTTCTGTTGCTGTTATCGACTGTCGCCACCGAGGCGGCTGCGGCCACCGTGGTGCGGGATGTGCGGCTCTGGACAGCGCCGGATCATACGCGGCTGGTTTTTGATCTGAATCGTAAAATCTCCTACAAACTCTTCCGCCTGCATCAGCCGGAGCGGGTGGTGATCGATATGCAGCGGACAACGCTGTCGGCGAACCTGAACAAGTTAAAACTCCCCGATCCGGTGATTGCCAAGATTCGCCATGGCGCACCGAAAGCGGGCGTGCTGCGCATGGTGATCGATGTGCGCGAGGCGGTGCAGCCGCGCTCATTCCTGCTCAAACCGTTGAAGGGCAAGCCCTACCGGCTGGTGGTTGATCTGATGCGCAAGGAGAAGGTGCAGAAGCCGACACTCAGTGTCAGCAAGCGGCGCCATGGCCACGATCTGATTGTCGCAGTCGATGCCGGTCACGGCGGGGAAGACCCGGGTGCGACGGGGCCGCATCGGGTGCATGAGAAGGATATTACACTGGCCGTAGCCAAGAAGCTGGCGCACCTGATCAACAAGCAGCCGGGCATGCGCGCGGTACTGATCCGCAAAGGGGACTACTACGTGTCGCTGAAAAAACGGGTCTATCTGTCGCGCAGATATCACGCCGATATGATGATCAGTATCCACGCCGATGCGGTGCGCAACCGCAGTGTGAAGGGGGGCAGCGTCTATACCCTCTCCGAACGCGGCGCGACACCGAGCCGTGCGGCGCGGGCGCTGGCAGCCAAGGAGAACGCCGCCGACGCGATTGGCGGTGCCGATGCGGGAGAGCTCTCCAGCGATCCAATGGTGGCCAATATCCTCGGTGATATGTTCCGGCGCGATAGTTTGAATAGTTCGCAGATGCTGGCTGAGGAGGTGCTGCGGCGGCTGAAGCATGTCGGGCCGATCAAGTATCGCGAACCGAAGCATGCACGATTCTATGTACTGGGGGCGATGGAGATCCCCAGTGTACTGGTGGAGATGGATTATATCTCCAACCCCGAACGGGAGCGCAAATTGAAAAGTCGCAAACATCAGCAGCAGATCGCCACGGCGCTGTTCAACGCCAGTGTCAGTTTTTTTCGTAAAATGGGGCGCATCCGCACCGCCGATACGCAGGCCGAGCGCAACCTGACCCGGGCAAGCCTGTAGTGGCCGCCGACTCGACACAACTCTACCGCCGCCTGCTGCAGTTTCTGCTCCCCTACAAGGGGCGGCTGAGCATTGCGGTGGCCTGCATGGTGGTGCTGGCCGCCTGTACGGCGGCGATGGCGTGGATTCTCAAGCCGGTGCTCGACGAGGCGCTTTCCGGCAAAAATAGTGAATTGATCTATCTGATTCCGCTGGCGGTGATTGTGCTCTATCTGGTCAAGGGTGCTGCCTATTTCGGGCAGGCCTATCTGATGGGCTATATCGGCCAGCGGGTGATTTTTGACCTGCGCAATCTGCTCTATGAACGGCTGACGGCGCAGTCGCTGAACTTCTTCGCCCATCGCAAGACCGGCGAGCTGCTGGCGCGCCTCTCCTACGATGTGACGCTGGTGCAGTCGGCAGTCAGTACAGCTGTGACCGCACTGATGCGCGATGCGATTTCAATCGTCTTTCTGCTCGGCGTGGTCTTTGTGCAGGACTGGCTGCTGGCGCTGATCGCCATGCTGGTTTTTCCAGCGGTGATCTACCCGATCGCCCGATTCGGGCGCAAAATGCGCCATGCCACCCACGATGGTCAGGCGGCGATGGGTGATTTGACCAGTCTGTTGGAGGAGACGGTGGGCGGCATCCGGGTGGTCAAGGCATTCGGCATGGAAGATTACGAGCGCGGCCGGTTCCGTAAATTCACCGGCGACTTTTTGCGTCACCAGCTACGCGTCTTCCGCGTGCATGCGCTCTCCTTTCCAATTATGGAGCTGCTGGCCGGCTTCGGTATCGCGGGCGTACTGCTTTATGGCGGCATGCGCGTCGCCTCCGGTGAGACGACCGCCGGCACGCTGGTCTCCTTCCTCGCCGCAGTGATTATGCTCTACGAGCCGGTCAAGCGACTGTCGCGCGCCAACAATGAGATCCAGCAGGGTTTGGCGGCCGGTGAGCGGCTCTTTGAACTGCTCGATGAGCCGATTTCGGTGGCCGATGCTGCGGGCGCGGTTGCCCTGCCGCCTTTCCACAACGCGATCAAATTTGAGCAGGTGAGTCTGCAGTATCAGGGCGGAGACCGGCCGGTGCTGCAGGCGGTCAACTTCAGCGTGGCGGCCGGTGAGGTGGTAGCGCTGGTTGGCCGCAGCGGCGCCGGCAAGACTTCGCTGGTCAATCTGGTGCCCCGCTTTATGGATGTGACAGCAGGGCGAGTGACCATCGATGGGCACGACGTGCGCAGCGTGACGCAGGCCTCGCTGCGCAGTCAGATCGCGCTGGTGACGCAGGAGATTATCCTCTTCAACGACACCATCCTCGGCAATATCGCTTATGGTCATGACGAGATCGACATGGCGCGGGTCGAGGCGGTGGCACGGGCGGCCAATGCGCATGAATTCATTGAAAAACTACCGCAGGGCTATGAGACGATGGTGGGTGAGCGCGGCGTAATTCTCTCCGGTGGGCAGCGGCAGCGCCTGTCGTTGGCGCGCGCGCTGCTCAAAGATGCGCCGATCCTGATTCTCGATGAGGCGACCAGTGCGCTGGACAGTGAATCGGAGCGGCTGGTGCAGCAGGCGATCGATCGCTTGATGCAGGATCGCACCGTGCTGGTGATCGCCCACCGCCTCTCCACCATCCGCCATGCCGATCGGATTGTGGTGCTCGATCAGGGTCGATTGATGGAGATGGGACGTCACGATGAACTACTGGCCGCCGGCGGCCTCTATGCCGAGCTCTACCATCTGCAGTTCGATAGCCCGTCCATCACCCCTGCCGACACGGAGTAATCCTTGAAAGCCCGCTTCATCGCTTGGCTGGTACCGCGGTGTATTCGATGGATAGCACTATTCCTAGAGCGCACCATTCGCTGGCATATCATCGGCACACTGCCGGTCGATCGTAATGAGCCCTGCTTATATGCATTTTGGCATGCACGCCTGTTGATGATGCTGAAGATCTCCCGTAAAGCGCAATGGCATGGCTATATGCTGATTTCCGAACATCGGGATGGTGGTTTTATTGCGGATACGTTGGCGTTGTGTGGTGTGCAATCTGTGCGCGGCTCCACGACACGCGGCGGTGCTCGCGCTGTGCTGAAAATGTTGCGCGCCGTGCGCGATGAGCGGCGCAGTCTGGGGATCACACCCGATGGGCCGAAAGGGCCGCGCGAAGTGATGCAGATGGGCACCGTGCAGCTGGCGAAAAAATCCGGTCTGCCATTTGTCGCCCTCTGCTACGCCACCCGCCGCCACTGGCGGGTCAATTCTTGGGATCGTTTTTATATCCCCAAACCCTTCACGCGCGGTGTGTTCATTATCTCCGAACCGGTGAGGGTATCCCCCGACGAAGATGCCGATGCGGCGCTGGCGCGGCTGCAGGCGCTGATGGATGAGACCCAACAGCGGGCGGATCATTACTTCGACGCGCCGCACTGATGCAACACACCCTCTGCTTGCGCGACTACGACTGCTCGCACGACCGCGAACACGGCTGCGCACATGTGGCATTCATCCAGCCGGCCGGCTAGCTTCGCTGCCACTATTTCGAGTTTGTTTCTGTGGAGTATCAACTATGTCCGATAACAACCATCATCGCCTGATTATCCTTGGCTCGGGGCCTGCCGGTTATACGGCGGCGATCTATGCCGCGCGCGCCAATCTCAATCCGACGCTGATTCAGGGGCATCAGGTGGGCGGTCAGCTGACCACCACCACCGATGTCGATAACTATCCCGGCTACAAAGATGGCGTGCAGGGGCCTGCGATGATGGAGGATTTCAAGGCGCAGGCAGAGCGCTTCGGTACCACCATGATCTGGGATCAGATCAATACGGCCGATCTCAGCAAACGCCCCTTCACCCTCACCGGTGACGATGCCACCTACAGCTGCGATGCGCTGATTATCGCCACCGGCGCTTCGGCCAAATATCTCGGCCTGCCCTCAGAGGAGACGTTCGCCGGTCGCGGTGTCTCCGCCTGCGCCACCTGTGACGGCTTCTTCTACCGCGGCAAGGATGTCGCTGTGGTCGGTGGCGGCGATACGGCTGTCGAAGAGGCGATCTATCTGGCCAATATCTGCAACAAAGTCACCCTCATCCACCGCCGCGACGCGCTGCGCGCCGAGCAGATCATGCAGGACAAACTGTTGGCCACCGACAACATCGACGTGGCGTGGAACAGCACCACCGAGGAGATCCTCGGTGACGACTCCGGTGTCACCGGCATCCGCCTGAAATCAACCGTGGACGGCTCCACCCGCGAACTGGCGGTGCACGGTGTCTTCATCGCCATCGGCCACAAGCCGAATACCGACTTCCTCGGCGGCCAGCTGGAGACCGACGCCACCGGCTACATCATCACCCAAGGCAAGAGTACCGCCACCTCAATCGAGGGCGTCTTTGCCGCAGGTGATGTCGCCGACCCAGTCTATCGGCAAGCGGTCACCTCCGCCGGTGAGGGGTGCAAGGCGGCGCTCGATGCAGAGCGCTGGCTCTCCGCACAGGAGTAAACAGCTTGCATCTGCCGCAGCTGGTCATGCTGGATCGCGATGGTGTGATCAATGTCGATTCGCCCGACTACATCCTCACGCCGGCGCAGTGGCAGCCGATCCCCGGCAGCTTGGCGGCGATCGCCCGCCTGCATCAGGCCGGCATCAAAGTCGCCATTGTCAGCAACCAGTCGGCGCTGGGTCGCGGCACCATTGATCAGTCCAAGTTTGATGCTATCCATGCCAAGATGATGCAGGCCATTGAAGCGGCGGGCGGGCGGATCGACCATGTCGCCTACTGTCCGCACCACCCCGATGACGGGTGCAGCTGCCGCAAACCGCTGCCGGGCATGGTGTTGGAGACGCTGCAGGCACTCGATACGCCTGCCGAAGATGCGGTGATGATCGGCGATTCGTTGCGCGATATTGCCGCCGCTGATGCCGCTGGTGTCATGGGGATGCTGGTGCAGAGCGGTTATCACGATGCGGCGGCGATTTTAACCAGCGCCCGCGCACTGCAGCCGCAGATTGCCGCCTTCGACAATCTCGCGGCGGCCGTGGATGCACTGCTACAGGCGGCATAAATGCTGTTCATCCGCTCCGCCCTCTTCAACGCCTGCTTCATGCTGCTCACGCCGCTCTTTTCGCTGCTCCTGCTGCTCAGCCGTCCGTTCGGATTTGCCGCCGCCTGGTTCTGGGCGAAGCTCTGGTCGCGCACCATCTTCCTGCTGCTGCGCCTGCTCTGCGGCATCCGCGTGGTGATTGAGGGGCAGGAGCATTTCCCTGATGAGCCGTGTGTGGTGATCGCCAAACATCAATCGGCCGCCGAGACGGTCGCCATGCCGCTGCTGGTGCCGCCCTACACCTGGATTCTCAAGCGCGAGCTGTTTCAGATCCCGCTCTTTGGCTGGGCGCTCGCCGTACTCGGCACTATCGGCATCCGGCGCGGCAGTCCGCGCGAAGCGATCAAGCAGGTGATTCAGGACGGCACAAAGAAGCTGCGCGACCATTTCTGGGTGGTGATTTTTCCTGAAGGAACACGCGCTGCTGTCGGCACCACCGGCAACTATCAACCCGGCGGCGTCATTCTGGCGCAGAAGGCGCAGGTCGGCATTCTGCCGTTGGCACACAACGCCGGCACGCTCTGGCCGAAACGCGGCTTCATCAAACGCCCCGGCACCATCACCTTCCGCTTCCTCCCCTATATTCCACCGCAGACAGTGGCCGCGACCAAGCGGAACGCGCTCCTGCAGCAGCTCGAAGATCAGATTGAAGCGACCACCCGCGAACTGGGTGGCTAACCCGTTGCCAGCGCAGGAGGCAATCGCGCATCAACGCATCGGCCTCTTCGGCGGCAGTTTTGATCCGCCACATCTGGGGCATCTGGCGCTGGTCGAAGCGGGGCTGCGCTGCGGTCTGGATGCGGTCTGGGTGATTCCGGCGCAACCGGTACACCGGCAGCTCTCCGGCGCAGCGACAGATGCGCAGCGATGGGCATGGCTGAAGCAGCTCTTCGGCCACCATCCGCAAGTGCAACTGCTCGACTGGGAGCTGCGCCAAGAGAAGCCCACGCCGGCGATCGTCACCCTGCGCCGCTGCCATACCGACTATCCGACAACCACCTTCTGGTTCATGCTCGGTCAGGATGCTTGGCAGCAGATCAGCAGTTGGATCGATTACCCGGCGCACGCTGAACTCTGCAATATGGCGATTTTCCGCCGTAGCGACTGCAGCGATGATTGTGTGATCGATGAACACTGGCAGTCTAGCGCGCCGGCTGCGCTCAGCGAGCTGCGCGGTCATGGCTACTGTTGCCAGATCGATGTCGCACTGCCCGCCATTTCGGCAACCCAGGTGCGCCGCGCCGCTGCAGCGGGTGAATCGCTGGCGGAGTTTGTCGGTGCGGATCTCTGCCACGCCATTCGCGCCTGCTACAGCAAACAGGCCACGCAACAGCCAATATAGGAGCTCATCATGAACAACGATACCCAAGCATTTCAATCCTTTACCGATGCCATCGTCGAGGCGCTGGAGGATAAAAAAGCACAAGATGTGATCATCCTCGATGTGCGTGGACGGTGTGATTTCGCCGATCGCTTTATTCTCGCCAGCGGCCGCAGTGATCGGCAGTTGAAGGCCTTGGCGCAGGCGGTCTCCGCGGTCGCACATGCGCACGATTACAGCGCCAAGATCGAGGGGCTGGACGCCTCAGAATGGCTGCTGGTCGATCTGGGCGATGTGGTGGTGCACCTGTTTCTGCCCGAGGTACGTGAGAGCTTTCAGCTGGAGCGGCTCTGGGCAACACCCAGCGGAGATGCTGCGTAGGCGTGCAGATTCGTCTGCTGGTGGTCGGACGGGGTGGCCGCGAACTGCGCGATTTTGAGGCGCGCTTTGTGGAACGGCTGCACACCTTTGCCCGTTTTCAGATCATCGAACTGCCGGAGGGGCGCGGCAAGCAGGTCAATCAGCGCAAACAAGCGGAGGCGAAGCAGATCCTCAAGCAGGTGCGCACTCCCTTTATTCTCTTTGACGAACGCGGCACGCTCAACAGCAGCATGCAGTGGTCGGCGCACCTGCAGCAACAGCGCGGCGATGCGCAGCTCGATTTTGTTATCGGAGGGGCGAACGGCGTCGATGAGACGGTCCGTCGTGCCGCATCGGCAATCTGGAGCCTCTCCAAACTGACCCTGCCGCATCAACTGGCGCGGGCGCTGGTCGTGGAGCAGCTCTACCGCGCCTTCACTATTATTCAAGGCCACCCCTACCACCGCGCATGAAGAGGCTGGCGCTACTCCTCCTCACCCTACTACTCGGCATCCCGCAGCTGTATGCCAGCAGTACACACGACACAGCGCAGCAGATTGCGCGCATTCAGCAGGAGCGCCACAAACTCGCCGCAGTCAAACGACAGCTGGAACAGCAACTCGGGCAGATGAATCACGACATGCGCCGGCTCGATCGCGCACTGATCAAAGCGCGCCGTATCAGCCGCGCCGCCAATGCCAAGGTGCGCGCTGCCGATCGCAAACTGGCCAAGCTGCGCCAACAGTCATCCCGCCTGCAGCACGAAATCGATACACTCAAAGCATCTATTCTCCGCCAGGCGGTGGCTGCATGGCAGCAGAGTGCTCACAGCTCGCAATGGATGGGCATACTCACCGGTGTGCCGGTGAGCGATATTCCCCACCGCCGCTATCTGCTACAGCGCGTGATCGAGACTCAGGAGCAGGATCGCCAGCGCTATCTCGATGCCGTTGCCCAACTCAAACAGGTGACACAGGCGCTACAGCAGCAGCGTGATAAGCTCGAACAGCTACGCCGCGAGAAGCAGGCGGCCACCGATGCATTGCGTCAGAAAATGGTGCAGAAACGGCGTCTGGTGCGCAAACTGCGGCGCGACATTCACCGCCAGACCAAGCGCGACAACCAACTGGCCAAGCAGGAGCAGATGCTCAAACAGCTGCTCAACCATATCGATGAACAGCTGCTGCCGGTAGAACACCAACCGATCAGCGAGCAACATATCCGCGCCCGCAAAGGGCATCTCGAATGGCCGCTGAAGGGGCGCATTGTCGCCGCCTATCACAGTCGGCCGCGCGCCAGCATGCCGCGATTGAAGGGGGTGCAGATTCGGCCGAACAAAGCGGTCAAAACGGTGCGGGCGATGGCCGCCGGGCAAGTGCGTTATGCCGACTGGTTCGGCGGTTATGGGCTGATGATGATTGTCGATTACGGCGATGGTGTACTGGGGGTCTATGCCCACAATGATGCGCTCTATAAACAGGTCGGCGACTGGATCGAAGCCGGTGAAGTGATCGCCGATGCCGGCAGTACCGGCTGGGTCAACAGTGTCACCCTCTACTTCGAGATGCGCGACCACGGTAAGGCCGTCAATCCTAAACGCTGGTGTCGGCGCTAATCTGCTGGCATCCTCGCGGCTCCTGTGCACCGTGCATGCGGCGGTGATTCACATCCATTTCACACAATCCGGAGAGCATATGTCCACCACTACACGTCGAATTTTACTCAGCCTGAGCGCGCTGGCGCTGATTCTCGCCACCATCGTCATCCTGCGACCCGATCAGGCAGTCACCAAAGCCGACGCCGCCACCGATTATCAGCAGCTGCAGAAGTTTTCGCGCGTCATGCAGATTGTGAAGCAGGCCTATGTCAAAGAGACCACCGATGAGCAGCTAATCGATGGCGCATTGAGCGGCATGCTCGCCGGTCTCGACCCGCACTCCACCTATCTCGATAAAGAGATGTTCAAGCAGATGACGGTCGATACCACCGGCGAGTTCGGCGGCCTCGGCATCGAGATCTCCAAGGCTGAAGGCGGCATTCGCATTGTCTCGCCGATTGAAGACACCCCTGCCGACCGCGCCGGCATCAAGGCGGGCGACCTGATTCTCAAGATCAACGACAAGCTGGCGCGCGATATGTCGCTGCCTGAGGCGGTCAAAATGATGCGCGGCAAGCCCGGCACCAGCATTGTACTGACCATCTTCCGCAAGGGGGCGGATGCGCCGTTGAAGGTGAAGATTGTCCGCGCTGTGATCAAGGTGAAATCGGTGAAAGGGGATGTGCTGGCACAGGGCTACGCCTATCTGCGCATCACCCAGTTCCAGGAGCGCACCGCCAGCCTGCTCAAGGCGCAGATTGATGATCTGCGCAAGCGTGCCGGCGGCAAACTGCTCGGCGCCGTGCTCGATCTACGCAACAACCCCGGCGGCCTGCTCAATCAGGCAGTGAAGGTCTCCGATCTCTTTCTCGAAAAGGGAAATATTGTCAGCACCAAATCCCGCGCCGGCAAAAATCTCTCCTTCGATGCCCAGCCCGGCGATGCGCTCAACGGCGTGCCGCTGGTGGTGCTGATCAACAATGGTTCCGCCTCCGCCTCGGAGATTGTCAGTGGTGCGCTGCAGGATCATCACCGCGCCGTACTGGTCGGCACCAAGAGCTTCGGCAAGGGCTCCGTACAATCGGTGATTCCGCTCAACGATGGCACCGCCATCAAAGTGACCACCGCGCTCTACTACACGCCGAGCGGCCGCTCCATTCAGGCCACCGGCATCGAACCGGATATCGAAGCGCCGCTGATTATCCATAAAGATGGCGACGGCAAAGAGGTGAAGATGACCTCCGTCTCCGAGCGGGATCTGAAAGGGCATTTCGATAACGCCTCCAAGGTAGCACCCAACAAAGCAAGCGCCGGCGGCGAGAAGGCGAGTGCGGAGATGGAGAAACGGCTCAAAGTCGATACCCAGCTGCAGCGCGCCCTTGATCTACTCAAGGGGCTGCACGCCATCGCCCAACAGGGGTAGTGAAGTCACCCCAGCCACACATGCTCAACAGTTATGTATGGCGCGCTCACCCGCTGACAACCGCAGGGTGAGCGCGGCCATGCCGACAGCGCACTGACCCGTGGCCAAGAAACGCAAAACCAAAGCCAAGTCGAACAAAAGCCGCTCCTTCTGGATCGGTCTGTCGCTCGGTGCGATCCTGACCGCGCTCATCGCGCTGCTGGTCGTGAATGTGTTGCAGCAACCCCAACCACTGCCCCGACCACAACACGCCGCGAAACAAACAGCACATACCAAGCACGCCCACCGCACCGCACCAACACCGCCGCCAGTTGTCCACAAGGCGCCGGAGCGACAGCCGCAACCGGCCATCACCCGCGCACCACAAGCAGCGCACCCGGCGCGGCGCAACCATGGTCTGGCTCTGATTATCGACGATGTCGGCTACGATCTGCACGCCCTACGCCGACTGCTCCAGCTCTCCGTGCCGATCGCTATTTCCGTGCTGCCGGATGCGCCCTATGCCCGACAAGCGGCTGCCCTGACACAGCAATATGGTCAAACCCTGATGCTGCATCTGCCCATGCAGCCGGAAGATCCCTCGATCCAAATGAGCCCTGCCTTTCTGCGCGAGCAGATGCAGAAAACAGAGCTGCAACAGACCTTTATCCATGATCTGGCCGCCGTGCCGGGCGCGATAGGGGTCAACAATCACATGGGCTCCAGACTCACCCAATCGCCCAAACATATGCGCTGGGTGATGGAGATGTGCCGTGATCGACAACTCTTTTTTGTCGATTCGCGCACCAGCTGGCACACTGTCGCGGCCAAACAGGCGCAGCAGATGGGGCTGGCGTGGGCAGAGCGAAAAGTATTTCTCGATCACGTGATGAGCCAAGCGTCCATGCAGCAGGCGTGGGATAAGGTGCACCGCTGCCTCCGGCAAGGGTTACGCTGTGTGATCATTGCTCACCCGCGCCCGATGAGCGTCGCCTTTTTGGAGCAGGCCATCACACCGGCGGATGCGGCAGCGATGGTGTCGATCCAACAATTATTGCAGGGAGGAGATCGTTAATATGCATCTGAAACAGTGGATAGAAGCGTGCATCATCTGCGCCACACTGCTGGCCACACCGGCAGCCTTCGCACAGAACCAGCCCCTACAGCAGGGCAGCCAAGCAGCCGATCAGCCGCTCGCAGAGATTCAACAGCTCATCGATCAAGGCTACAAAGCCGAAGCGCAGCGCAAGCTGCAAGCGCTCCTGAAGCATGATGCCAAGCAGTATCAGGCGTGGTTTCTGCTCGGTGTCGTGGAGGCCGAGCAGCAGCACTATCCGAAAGCGGTGCACGCTTTCCGGCAGGTGGTCGCTCTGCAGCCGCAACTGGCCGAACCCCACAATAATCTGGCGGTCATTTTTGATGAACTGGGCGACTACACGGCCGCCATCGAGGAGCTGAAAGCTTCGCTGAAACTCAACCCCGACTATCTCACGGCGCGGCAAAATATCGGTGATCTCTACATCAAACTGGCTGCCGATGCCTATCGTCAGGTGCTCGAACGCAGTGACCGACCGGAGCTGAGAGCGCGCTATGCACGCCTGTTGAAAGTGCGCGCCGAGGTGGAATCGAACCACCCTGCACCCACCCACCAGCCAAAGAAAACCGCCAAGGCGCAGCCTTCGCAGCGACACGCCGTGGCCGCCGCTGCACCAGAACCGGCCGCAAATCACAGCGCAACAGCAAGCCCGGAAGCGGCCATCAAGCAGGCGATCGAGGCGTGGCGAAAGGCGTGGAGCGAACAGCAGATCGATGCCTACTTTGCCGCCTATGCAGATGGTTTCAAAGGCAGAAAATTCCGCACTCGCGCCCGCTGGGAAGCCTATAAACGGCGCGTCATTCTGCAGCGTAAATATATCCATATCCGCATCGATCACCTGCACATCCGTCATGCCGCCCACGGCATCATCAAGGCCACATTCGTGCAGCACTACCGCTCCAACGCCTACAACGGCGATGACCGCAAAGAGCTCTGGTTTGCCCGACAGCATGGCAGCTGGCGTATCACCCGCGAAATCACCCTGGCCAAATAGCATTCACGATGTTTGACAGTCATGCGGCCGACTCTATATTCATCGGTCGGCGACCTATTCGGTTGACCAACCATTGCGAGGGCTGCATGCGCCGTTTGATCATCACTACCACCTTTGCGCTCGCTGTGTGCGGCTTTGCATGGCCGGCCTCGGCAGTGAGCGGGCTCGGTTTTCTGGCAGAATCTCCCATCGCCTACTTCACACCGGAAGATTCCCGCCTGCTCAAACAGACCCTGTTCGATCTGCTCGACAACCAAGCCGATGGCGCAACCGCCCGGTGGAAAAACCCCAACACAGGCCATCGTGGACGCATGCAGGTGTTGCGCAGCTTCCAGCATGATGGTCACCGCTGTCGCACCGTGCGCGCGCAAAACCATGCTGGCGGCAGACGTGGCCAAGCGCAATTTGATTTCTGTAAAATGGATCACGGCACATGGCGCATCGCCCACACCCAATAACCCTTATGTTTCATATCAATAGGAGTGCAGCATGCATAAATCACGGAGAACCCTAGCCACCCTGCTGATCGGCAGCTTCATCGCCTGCGCCGCTCCAGCAGTCGGCGAGGCAAGCGAAACACAGACCGCACTGCATCAGGAGCTGCAGCTCACCGTGGCAATGCTCGAGCAGGAGCGTAAAGAGCTGATCGCCGAAAGCCTCCAGATGCCTGCCACTGCCACCGCATTCTGGCGAGTGTACAATGCCTACCGCAAAAAGATGCGCGCCATCGCAGATCGTCGCAGCAAGATTATCACCGAGTACGCCGATGCACTGTACAATCAGCACCTGCGCGACAAACAGATCACCAAGCTGCTCAACCGTTCGTTGAATGTTTTTCAAGATCAGATCAAGGTCAAAAAGGCCTTCGTACACAAGTTCAGCAAAGTGCTGACCGCCAGACAGATGGCACGATTTTATCAGGTTGATCAGCGTATCGATCTCTTAATCCAGGCGGAGATCGCCAAGCTGGTGCCACTGGTAGCGACGACACCGAAAGGAGCACAATGATGAAACAGAGCCTACTCGCAGCCACCATCGCCGCCGCCACCCTGTTCGCCGGCATCGCCCAAGCAGCGCCAATTGTCTTTCCCAGCAAAGGGCAGAGTCCGGCACAACAGCAGAAAGATGAGGCGGACTGCCATATCTGGGCAGTGAACCGCACCGGCTTTGATCCGGGCTATGCAAGCAAACCACAGGTCAAACCCCAAGCGGCTGAAGGCGGCCTCTTCCGTGGCGCGGCCAAAGGTGCACTGGTCGGCGCAGCGATCGGCGCTATCTCCGGCGATACCGGTAAAGGCGCAGCAATCGGTGCCATTGGCGCCGGTGCCGCCGGCCATTCACGGCGCCGCAACCAATACCGCCGCATGGCCGCCGAACAGCATGCACTCGAACAAGAACAGGCTCGCCAGCGTCAAGAGTACCAACGCGCCCGCGCCGCCTGTCTGGAAGGCAAGGGATATACGGTGAAATAGTGACGGGAGTGTGCATTTGAACCCCACCATTGAAAACATGATCGCCGCACCCGAACAGATGGCAACACTGATCGGGCGTCGGGTGCGCTACCAGCAACAGGAGTATGAAGTCACCGATCTACTGCCTGAGGAGGGGCTGTTGATTATCTCCGCTGATCACAGCTCGGATGTACAGGAAGACAGCTACGGTCGCGCCAATCGTCTGGTACCAAAGCGGCACAACCTCAAGTACCGTGATGCCGATGGCAGCCCAAGCGCCATCTGGGATGATCTCGCATTCCTCGACGACCCACTAACCGATTAACAGGTAGTACTCCACCCGCACTCATGCGCAATTGCGCTTGCCAGAGACGCCCCCTAGCTTTGCCCGCCTATGAGAGATAGAGAACCCCAACACACCATCGATACCCTGTTCATCAAAACCTACGGCTGCCAGATGAATGAGTATGATTCATCGCGCATGGCGGATGTCATGAAGCAGGCCTACGGCTTGCGGCTTGTCGGCACGGCGGAAGAGGCGGATGTTATTCTGATCAACACCTGTTCGGTACGCGAAAAGGCGGAAGAGAAGGTCTATTCGGAGCTGGGTCGCTACAAAAAATTGAAAGATCAGCGCCCGGATATGATTATCGGTGTCGGCGGATGTGTGGGTCAACAGGAGGGTGCGCGCATCCAACAACGCGCCCCTTATGTCGATCTTGTCTTCGGTCCGCAGACCTACCACCGGCTACCGGATATGATCAAAACGATCCGCCGGGAACGTGTCCGCATCACCGAGACCGATATGCCGGAGATCGAAAAATTCGATCATCTCCCCAACGTGGCGCACCATCAAACATCCGGCTTTGTCACCATCATGGAGGGGTGCGATAAGTTCTGCACCTTCTGCGTGGTGCCCTATACGCGCGGCCCGGAACTCTCACGCCCGGTCGAAGATATTTTGGCCGAATGCCGATCACTGCTGGATCAGGGCGCTGTGGAGATCACCCTGCTGGGACAGAACGTCAACGGCTATCGTGGCATCGGAGCAGATGAGGAGGAGTGGGATTTCACCATGCTCCTCTACGCCGTCGCCGCCCTGCCTAAGCTGCGTCGCCTGCGTTTTACCACCAGCCACCCGATGGAGATGACCGATGCGCTCTGTCAGGCATTTGCGGAATTGCCACAACTGATGCCATACCTGCATCTGCCGGTTCAATCCGGCTCCGACCGCATCCTGAAACTGATGCACCGCGGCCACCTGCGACACAGCTATCTGGAAATCATCGATACCCTGCGTCATCACTGCCCGGAGATCGCCCTCTCTTCCGATTTTATTGTCGGTTATCCCGGTGAGAGTGATGAAGATTTCGAGGCCACCCTCGATCTGGTGCGGCAGGTCGGCTACGACTCCGCGTTCTGTTTCAAATACAGCCCTCGCCCCGGTACACCGGCAGCCAAAGTGGCCGATAATGTGCCGGAGGAGATCAAAGATAGCCGCCTGCAAGCACTGCTTGCTCTAACCCGTGAGCAGGCCGCGACTGCACTACAGCGGCAGGTGGGCAAAGAGATAGAGGTATTGGTCGAAAAAGAGAGCCGCAGCACCGGCGACATGCAAGGGCGCACCCCCGATTTCAAGATTGTCCATTTCCGCGGCAACCCCCGTCAAATCGGTCAAATCATGCCCCTGCGTATCACCGAAGCCTACGGACAATCCCTCCGCGGCGAGTTGATCCTACGCGAAGAGCGCATCTGACGACCCGCGTGTTACTCAGTTGAGTGGCT
>JALUXN010000020.1 GCA_027018975.1 Mariprofundaceae bacterium
CGGTGGCGCGCCTGCATCTGGCCAAGATCGGTGTCAGCCTGACCAAGCTGTCGCAGGAGCAGGCCGACTATATCGGCGTGCCGGTTGAGGGGCCGTATAAGCCGGATCACTATCGCTATTAAATAGCGGGTAACTATTCAGATCATCCCACGGTTTGCCCGCTAGCTGCGTTGAAAATGCTCATGTGCAATAGCACACTGCGCCTTTTCGCCTTGCTATCGAACAAACCATGGGCGATCTGAACAGTTCCAGCATGCAGCTGAATAGTTACAGGTAACCAAACAGGAGGGTGGCGACGATGAATCTGCTGAAACAGGGATTGATGGTCGCCACCCTTTTTTTGTGGCTCGGCTCGGCGCTGCCTGCCAATGCAGCGGGTGGGCTGGATGTCGATGCGAAGTTTGATCTCACCGGCGATGGCATTGTCGATGCATCCGACTGGGCGAAGATGTCCGAGGATGTGAAACGCGCCTATGCCGAAGCGTCGGTGCGGGCGCTGGGACAGGATCCCGATGCCAAAATCAGTGTACGTCAGACCCGTGCGCAGCGCTATCTGGCCGGATTGCGCGCAGTCTATGAGTAGCGCCGCCACGCGCTGGCCGCGATGAGTGCGCACGACACCCGCATAAATCGCATGCGTGCGCGCATGTTCCAGCTGATCGAGGAGGGGCACACGCTGCCATCACGCCTCTTCAACGGCTTCATTATGCTGCTGATTCTGGCCAATGTGGTGGCGATTGTGTTGGAGTCGGTGGAGTCGATCTATCAGCCCCATGCCGACCGCTTCTGGCAGTTTGAACTCTTCTCAGTGGCCGTATTCACCATCGAATATCTGCTGCGGCTGTGGACCTGCATCGAGCAGCCGCAATATTTTCACCCGGTACGCGGGCGTTTGCGCTATATGATCTCATTCATGGCGCTGATCGATCTGATGGCGATCCTGCCCTTTTTCCTCTCCATCTTTGTCGGCATCGATACCCGTTTTCTGCGTGTGTTGCGACTGCTGCGGGTGTTCAAGTTGACGCGCCATTTTCAGTCGCTGGAGATTCTTATCGAGGTGATTCGCATGGAGAGCACCGTACTGGCTTCGGCGGTGTTTGTGCTGCTGGTGCTGGCCGTCTTGGCGGCGGGCGGTATCTATGTGGCGGAGCATGATGTGCAGCCGGAGGTCTTTGGCAACATCCCGTCGTCGATGTGGTGGGCGATAGTCACCCTGACCACCGTCGGCTACGGCGATGTCATCCCCGTTACATTGTCGGGCAAGGTGTTCGCAATGATTATCACCATGCTCGGTGTCGGCATGGCGGCGCTGCCGGCCGGTATTATCGCCGCCGGCTTTACCCGTGAGATGCAGAAGCGGCGGGAGATCTACCAGACCAACCTGCGTGAGGCGCTGGAGGATGGCATCATCACGCAGGAGGAGCAGCAACAACTGGAGCAGGTGCGCCGCCATCTGGGGCTCGACGTCGATGATGCCAAAGCGATGACACGAGCGGAGTTCAGTATGCTGACCAAGTTTGAACATGGTCGTTGTCCGCATTGCGGTGAGCCGTTGATCAGCGCGCCGGAGCAGAAAACGACCGCCGAGTAATCTGCGCGAACACATTCATATCAACGCCATACCCGACGCCAACAGGCTATAGCGCAGCGCTTTGCCGAGCGTAACCAACCAGACAAAACGGCGCCACGGTGTGTTCAATATGCCGGCCACCAGACAGAGCGGGTCGCCGACGACCGGTAGCCAGGCAAACAGCAGCGCCGGTGTGCCGTAGCGGCTGAACCACTGCTCGGCGCGGTTGATCTGCGCTGCGGAGATGCCGAGCCAGCGCTGGTGAATGGCGCGATTGCCGAGACGCCCGATCGCGTAGGTGATGAGGCTGCCGATCACATTGCCGACGGTGGCGATGGCGACCAATACGACTGGATCACCACCGGCGTGCAAGCGGTAGAGCAGCAGCGCCTCCGAGCCGCCGGGCAGCAGTGTGGCGGAGAGCAGTGCCGAAAAGAATAGCGCCCAATCCATGCGACGACACTACAGCGCTGCTAGCCTTTGCGCATGATCTATCGCTACGCCTCACCGTTGGGTGAGCTAACTTATCAGTGGCAGGATGGCTGCTGTCATCGGCTCTGGCTGAACGCACGTGAAGATGCTGTCACGGCGACACCCGAACAGCCGGTGGCGCTGTGGTTGACCGCCTATTTCCGAGGAGAGCAGCGACCACTGCCGCCCTGCGCGCCAGCGCATACACCGTTTCAGCGGCGGCTGCGCGAGGCGCTGTTGGATATTCCATTTGGTGAAACGCGCAGCTATGGTCAATTGGCTACCCTGCTACAAACCGCGCCGCGTGCGCTCGGGCAAGCATTGGCGGCCAACCGCCTGCCGCTGCTCTTCCCCTGTCACCGCGTAGTCGCCGCCGATACGCTGGGCGGCTTTGCCGGCGGCGCGCTCTGGAAAGCGGCGTTGTTGACGTTTGAAACTAGTCGAACTCGCCCAGTACAGGGTGGTAGCGCAGCCGTTTGAGCAGGCGGCGGATGGGCAGGATATGGCTGCTGCTCATCGACAGGGCATCCATATCCAGATTGAGAAAACGTTCCAGCCAATCGGGGTTGGAGGCCAGTTCGCCACACACCGAGATGGGAATATGCGCCCGTTTGGCCGCCGCCGCACTCTGTGCGATCAAGCTATAGATGGCCTTATCGCCAGCCTGATAGATGGCGGCAACCTCCTCATCGTTGCGATCGCAGGCCAGCGTATATTGCATGAGATCATTGGTGCCGATAGAGAAAAAGTCGCTGACGCTGGCCAGCTGCTCAGCGATTAAGGCCGCGGCAGGCACTTCGATCATCGCACCGATCGGCGGCTGCGTTGTGACACCCAAGCGCTTGGCGCAACGATCCGCCGCCTCACGCACCTGAATCATCTCATCGGCCAGTGTCACCATCGGCACCAATATCTGCAGCGGACCAATATCGGCGGCGCGGATCATGGCTGAGAGCTGTCGCTCCAATAGCGGTGGATTACGCAGCAGCAGTCGGATGCCACGCAGTCCCATGGCCGGATTGGCACCGCCGTAGTCATGTCCAGCCAGATCGCTGTAAAGCCACGGGCGATCCGCCCCGACATCCAACAGCCGCATAGTCACCGGTTTGCCCTGCATGCGCCGCACGATCTCCGCATAGCTGCGTAGTTGCGCATCTTCGGTCGGCATACTCGCTTCGTTGATAAACAGAAATTCACTGCGATAGAGGCCTATACCATCGACACCGACTTGATCGGCCATATCGATCTCTTCGATAAACTCGATATTGGCCATCAATTTCAAGGCATGTTGATCGGCGCTCAATGAGGGTTGATGCGCAAACGCCTCCAACCCCTGCTTACTGATGGCAATCGCCTTGCTCAACTGCCGATACGCCTGCTGCTCCGGCTGACTCGGGTTGACCAGCCAGCGATTCTGTTCGGCATCCAGAATCATCAGTTGATCATCCGAAACCGCCTGCAGCACACCCGTCGCACCCACCAGCGCCGGCAAGCCGATACCGCGAGCCACGATAATATTGTGAGCATCCGCACCGCCCTGCTCGGTGACAATACCGGCCACACCCTGTCGCCACATCTGCACCACATCGCTAACTGAAAAATCATCGCCGACACAGATCAGCGGTTCACCATCGCTGGGCAGCAGCAGTTCCGGCGGTGCGGCATCACCATCCAGCAGATGGCGTAATATCCGCCGACCGGCATGTTCGACATCATACTTCCGGTTGCGCAGATAGGCATCTTTGACCTGCGCAAAGGCATGCTGCATGGCATCCATCTCCAACCGCAGCGCCCACTCTGCATTGATACAGGATTGATCGATACGCTGTCGGGTGTTGTGCAGCAGATCGGGATCGTTGATCAGCATGCGGTGCACATCGAGAATCATGAGCGGCTCACGGCTCTCCTGCTCGAGCAAGTGCTGCTGCTCCTGAGTGATACTCTCTGCCGCCGCCGCAATGGCGGAGAGCAATCGATCAACCTCGTGTTGCACCTGTTGGCGGCGAATGGTGCGTTCGGGAACCGCTTGACGGCCGTGAATGAGAATCTTGACACGGCCGATCACAATCCCTTCGCTGGAGGCGATGGCATCACCTTCACGCCGAGGGGATGACGCTTGCGCCACTACTCGCCCTCGCCGAATTTATCGTTCACCAGCGCACTCAACGCATCGACTGCCGCCTGCGCATCATCGCCCGTAGCGCGCAGCGTGAGCGCCGTACCTTTGCAGGCTGCGAGCATCATGATGCCCATAATGCTTTTGCAATTGACGGCAACGCCATCCTTGTTGAGGGTGATATCACTGGCGAAGCGACTCGCCTCGGCCGCCATTTTGGCGGAGGCGCGGGCATGCAGACCGAGCTTGTTTTGAATGGTGATGTCGCGCTCAACCATCATGCCTCCCGACCTGCGAGGCGGTTTGGATATAGTGCCGACCGGCTTGACTCACCTGCTTGGCAAACTGTGCCAAGTCGGTGGTGGCTTTGCGTTCACTGGCTGCCTTGATGAGCAGGGGGAGATTGAAGCCGGAGATCACCTCCACGCGCCCGGCTTCCAGACAGCCGATGGCGACATTGCAGGGTGTGCCGCCAAACA